>NZ_LQPV01000045.1:0-29984 GCF_002101935.1 Mycobacterium sp. IEC1808
TAGACAGCTCGCACTTCACTCGGAGGTCTTCGTCATGTCACCACGCCACGCCGTCACCAACGTCCGTGGTCAGTACACCTAGCCCCGCACGTCGGGCGTGACGGGATCGGTGATGTCGTCGTATTCGGGATGCTTCTTGAGCACGGTGACGACCATGGAACACACCGGGACTATGCGCTTGCCGTCGGCCCGCGCCGCCTGCAGCGCCTCCTCGACGAGGATGGTCGCCAGGCCGCGCCCACCGTACGCGGGGTCGATCTCGGTGTGGTGGAAGACGCGCTGGTCGCCGCGGTCGAAGAAGTCGGCGAGGCCGACGGTTTTGCCGTCGACGGCAATGGTGTACCGGCCCTCCTCGGCGGTGACGGTGGTTGGTGCGCCGGTCTTGTCGGCGGTCATATGTGTTCCTTCCCTTGGGGTATCGGTCGCGGCCGCAACCGAGCGGTCGGCAGCGGCGGGGCCGGCAGCCGGGTTACCGACCCCCGGTAGCCGGTGACGGCGCCGAAGCGTTCGTCGCCGTCCTGCCAGAGCCGGCGGTAGCCCGCGATGTCGTCGTGACTGCGCCCGACGAAGTTCCACCACATCACGAGCTCTTCGGCGAACGGGGTCCCGCCCAGCAGCAACACCCGCGCCGGCCGGTCGCCCGTGTTGCGCAACCGCAACGACGAAGCGCCCGCGCCCTGGTATCCGAGGTCGCCGACCGCGAGCGTGGTGCCGCCCATGTCGACGGGCCCGAGATCGCAGAGCACGCCGTGTTCGAATGCCGGGTCGACGTCGATGTCCAGCCCGGCGTTGGGCTGCACATCGATCTGCGCGCCGACCAGTGGGGTGAACGTGCGCACCGGCGATCGGCCTGCGGCCAGCTCCCCGAGAAAGACCCGTGCCACCGCGCCGGGCAGCGCCACGGGCGGCGGCACATAGTGCGCGAAATCGCGGCCCGTATCGCGGGCAGAATCGGGCAGCGCCACCCACAGCTGAACCCCGTGCAAGACGGCGTCCGAACCGATCGACACCTCGGAGTGACAAATGCCCGCGCCCGCTGTCATCAGGTTCAGCTCACCGGGTCGGACCACGGCGTGCACGCCGGCGCTGTCCCGATGCTCCACTCCCCCGCTGAACAACCAACTGACCGTTTGCAATCCGGTGTGCGGATGGGGCGGGACGTCCATGCGTGCGCGCACGGGGCCGTAATGGTCGGCGAAACACCACGCCCCGATCAGCGAGCGTTGCCGTTGCGGCAGTGTGCGCTGCACCCTGATCGCCCGCGGCCCGCCCAATGGAACCTCGCGCGGATGCAACAACTCGGTGCCGAGCACCCGCGAAGCGCCGCAGGTGACTTCGTCCGGTGCGGTCTCGAGGTTGCTCACCGGATCGACGCTACGCCTTGTCGGGGCATCACTTGCGCGGCGGCCGCAGCACTCTCATGGCTAGCCGCATGACCGGATCCGGCACGCGGTCCTGCATCGCCAACGCGGTATCGGCGGCCCGGGATCGCAGCGGGGCGCCGCGGCCGAAGAGCCGGTTCAGCGGCCCCCCGGTCGGCTCGATCACCACATGGAGCGGCGGGGTGCCCACCGCGGCGCCCAAAGCGTTGGAGATGACCATCCGCTGAATCTCGCTGGTGCCCTCAAAGATGGTGTACAGCTTGGCATCCCGATACCATTTCTCCACCGGGTGGTCGGTGATGTAGCCCCACCCGCCCATGGTCTGGATCGCGCGCTCGGTGACCCGCACGGCGACCTCGCTGGCGGCGAGTTTCGACATCGAGCCCTCGCCCCGCTCGAAGGGCACCCCGTTGGCCGCCATCCAGGAGGCGCGCCAGGTCAGCAGCCGAGCGGCATCGATCTGGGTGGCCAGATCCGCCAGCGGAAAGGCGATGCCCTGGTTGTCGATGATCGGTCCGCCGAACGCCTCGCGCTCGGTCGCGTACGCCGTCGCGTACTCCAGTGCGGCGCGGGCGATCCCGATCGCCTGAGCGGCCACCATGGGGCGGGTCTGCTCGAAGGTGCCCAGCGTCGCCGAGCCGGACCGTTGTCCGCCGGCCACCACTTCGCGGGCCTTAGCGAGCTTGTGTTCCAGCTTTTCTTCTCCGCCAAGCAAATTGGCGCCAGGGACGCGCACACCCTCGAACAGCAACTCGGCGGTGTGGGACGCCCGGCAGCCCAGCTTGTCGAGCTTTCGCAGCAGCTTCAGCCCCGGCGTCCCGCCGGGCACCACGAACAGCGCCTGCCCGCGATGCCCGAGTTCCTCGTCGACCACGGCGTTCACCACATGCACGTTCGCGATGCCGCCGTTGCCGATCCACATCTTGTGGCCGTCGATGATCCAGTCGTCACCGTCGCGGCGCGCGCGGGTGCGCAGGTTCCGCACGTCGCTGCCGCCCTCGGGTTCGGAGATCGCCAACGCGGCCAGTTTGATGTCGCCCGGAGTCCCGAAACACTCCGGTGCCCACTGGAGCATTTGCTCGGGGGACGCGGCCTGGCCAATCGCCGACAGCGCCAGCGCCGGCATGACGATCGCCAAACCGATTCCGGCACAGCCCCAAAAGAGCTCTTCCATGAACATCGGTAGCGAGATACCGGTCGGGTCCCCGATCAGGTCGCGGTAGAACAACGGGCTGTAGAAGCCGCGCTGGGCCGCCTCCTCCAGCACCGGCCACGGAAACTCCTGGCGCTGGTCGTAATGGAGGGCCACCGGGCGGATCACTTCTTCGGCGAACTCGTGGGTGCGCCGGGCCAGATCGTGTTGTGCGGCCGTCGGTGTCAGGTCGAATGTCATGGATCCGCCTTCGGGTCGACAGACTCGGTCGTGCCAAGCCCGACTACCCCGTCGGCGGGGTCAGCAAACTGTCACGCGGCCGAACGGGGACCCACTTGCGCGATCGGCAGGTGCAACACCACCGCCGCGACCGGCATCGCCTCGTGTTCGTGGCGCGCCAGCAGAGCCGCGTTCTCGGGAAGCTGACGCGAGTTGATTTCGCCGGCGGCGATCCGCCGCAGCACGTCGTGGGCGCGGGCGAGTTGTTCCCGCTTTCGATACTGGCCGCCGGGCAGCTTGACGCCGGCCCAGACCCCGTACTCCTCGCGGTGCGCGATGGCGTGCTGGGCGCAGCGACGCTGCTGGGCCAGCGGGCAGCGGCGCAGGCATTGGATCCGCGCCTCGGTCGCGGAGCGCTCGTAGGCGCGCGCCTTCGCCGCGCCGTCACCACCGTCGTCGTCGGGGTAGCCGAACCACAATTCCGGGTTGGCTGCGCAAGGGTGTCCCATGGCCGGTCTCCTTGGGTCAGTAGCGAAACGTAGGCAAAAGCGTATACACATATCGGCGGCCCGCGCAAGAGAAACGTGACAAAAACGTATATCCGCAGGATGGGTGGGCCTGATGTGTAATATCCGGCCTATGGCCGGAGCCTGCGGTGAGCCGTGAGTCGGCCGGCGCCGCGATCCGCGCGTTGCGCGAGTCACGCGACTGGTCGCTGGCGGAGCTCGCCGCCGCCACTGGGGTCAGCATCATGGGCCTCAGTTTTCTGGAGCGCGGCGCCCGCAAGCCGCACAAAAGCACAGTTCAGAAGGTCGAAAATGGGCTCGGCCTGCCACCGGGCACCTACTCCCGCCTGCTGGTAGCCGCCGATCCGGACGCCGAGCTGGCCAGGCTGATGGCCGCACAGCCGGTCGACGCGAGGTCGGCGACGCCCGCCGGCACGGTCGTCGTCGACCGTCACAGCGACACGGAAGTGCTGGAAGGGTACGCCGAAGCCCAACTCGACGCCCTCAAATCTGTCATCGATCGGCTGCCGGCGACGACATCAAACGAATATGAGACGTATATTCTGTCTGTGATCGCTCAATGCGTGAAGGCCGAGATGCTGGCCGCCAGCTCGTGGCGCGTGGCCGTCAACGCCGGCGCCGATTCCACGGGGCGGCTTATGGAGCATCTACAGGCACTCGAGGCGACGCGCACCTCCCTCCTCAAGCGCGTGCCGACCAGCTTGAGCGCGCGGTTCGATCGGGCGTGCTCGGAGTCTTCGCTGCCGGAGGCAGTCATCGCCGCCCTGGTCGGTGTCGGCACCGACGAAATGTGGGACATCCGCAATCGGGGCGTGATACCCCCTGGGGCCCTCCCCCGCGTTCGCGCCTTCGCCGAGGCGGTCGAGGCGACGGGTGGCGAGGGGGCGCCATGAATGCAAACGAAATCGAGGTATTGAGCCGCGCGCATCGACTGTTCGCCGGCGACACTCGGCAGCCGACGCTGGATGCCGGCACGGTGCCCTACCGCGTGATGAATAGCGCTGTAGCACAAGGACATTACCAAATAGCCGCGGAACGCGGCCGGCAGCGGCTGCTATCGGCCGCGCGCACGGACGCCGCGGCCGCCGACATCATCGCCGCCGCCCACCGGGATCGGGCCCTGGCCGGTGCGCTGACCAAATCCCTGGTCGACGAGGCCCGTGCGGACACCGCCGCCACCCCGGTGACGCCGATGGCCCAGCGCGAGGCGATGCGCCGCAGCGTCGCCCGACTGCGCGCGCAGCGGTCCCATGTCCTGTCGGCCCGTGCGAACGCGCGAAGGCACTCCGCGGCGCTGCGGGCGCTGCGATACCGGTTGACGCACCATCGCGGGGCACCGACCCGCGCGGCGATCGCTGTGCGCGCCGCGTTGTCGCGGCTGGGGCGCCCGTACGTCTGGGGTGCGACGGGGCCGAACCAGTTCGACTGTTCCGGGTTGGTCCAGTGGTCCTACGCCCAGGCGGGCGTCCGCTTGGGCCGCACCACCTATGAGCAGATTGACGACGGGATACCGGTTTCGCGTTCCCAGGTCCGCCCGGGAGACCTGGTCTTCCCCCACGCCGGACACGTCCAGATGGCCATCGGCAACAATCTGGTCGTCGAAGCGCCCTACTCGGGCGCGTCGGTGCGAATCAGTCCACTGGGCAGCAACATCGCGATTCGCCGCCCGCTATGACACGAAAAGGTTGAACCAATGTCGGAACCAGC
This sequence comes from Mycobacterium sp. IEC1808, assembly GCF_002101935.1. Lineage (NCBI taxonomy): Bacteria > Bacillati > Actinomycetota > Actinomycetes > Mycobacteriales > Mycobacteriaceae > Mycobacterium > Mycobacterium sp. IEC1808. The sequence goes on from NZ_LQPV01000045.1 coordinate 4,989, forward strand.
CGGACCTTCGATGGGCGCCATCCAGGCGCGGCAGTCGGCGCTGGCCGGCCAGCACGGCAGCGCCGCCGACGCCGACCGCGTGCTGGCGGAAGTGCTTGCCAGCGCCCATGCCGCGACCCGCGAAAGCATCGGGCGACTCGACGCCATCGCCGAGGAGATCGACCGCGCCGCCGGCGGCCGCTTGTCCCTTGCGGTCGATACCCCGATGGGGGCGCGCGAATTCCGTCGGTTCCTGGCCGACAAGCAGCGCGAGATCGCGACGGTGGTCGCCGACGCGCGCGAACTCGGCCGCGCGAAAAGGGCTGTGCTGGATGGCTTGCGCGCTCGATACGCCGTCCCCACCTGCTAGCCCGAACGCGCTTGGATCCGGTCGTGCACAGGCGCGCCGGGGTGAATTGTCGACGGGAACATGCCTGGGTACTGTCGCCCGGCATGGAGGGGTCGCGACACCGATGTCGACGTATGACGAGCTGATCAACACGATCAAATCCGTCCGGGACCGCACCGGCGACCCGAACGCGTGGCAGGCCGGCTTGGCGCCGAATGAGGTGACGGCGGTCATCACCCCCACCACCCGGCCCGACCAACTCGAGGCAATCGTGCGCAAGATCCGCCAGCAACATTCGGACATCTTCGGCGCCGGGGCGCCCGTATCCGACCGGGAACAGGGCGAGGCCGCCGAGGCCATGGCGGGCGCCGAAGCCGCTCTGGCACACCAGAATTCGGCGAGCTCCCAGCTCGACATGCAAGTGATCGCGGCGATCTTGAACGCCCACCTGAAGTCCGTCGAGGGCCGAGAAGCCCTGTCGAAGCTGCAGCGCGAGACCGAAGCCGCCGTCCTGACCCGGTCGGATCTCGACACTCCAACGGGCGCGCGGGATTTCCAGCGATTCCTCATCGGCAAGCTCAAAGACATCCGGGCGGTCGTCCTGAACGCGAGCCTCGACGACACGTCGAAGTCGGCGCTGATGGCCGCGTGGACTTCGCTCTACGACGCCTCCAAGAGCGGAGCCGACGACCGGCCGCCCACCACCCCCGTCCCCGTCGCCGCACCCGCCGACAGCACGACGCAGGACCCGGTCGAGGACCTCGAGACCGGCTGGGACCCGCTACTGGATTCGATGCCGGCCGACGACTCCGGCCCGCCCGTATCGGAATCCCCGGTGCCGGCCACCGCCGGGGGCAGCGCGGCTCCAGGGGCGCCGCCCGCGCCGCTGATGCCGGCCATCCCGAGCCTCGGCGCCGGATCGCTGCCGGGCCTGGGTGGGCTGGGCGGGCTGCCGTTGCCCGGGCTGGAGGACGTCGGTCGCACGTTGCGCGGCACGGGCGACGAACGGCTGGTTGGGTCGCACGACCCGGAGGCGGACGATCCCGACGGGGACCAAAACCGGGCCGACGCAGAGGACGCCGCGACGGACCAGCGCGATTCGCCGCCGGTGGGTCCGACCACGGTGACCCTGCCCGACGGCGATACGGTGACGGCGGCAAGCCCGCAGCTCGCCGCGGCGATCAAAGCCGCCGTCGGCGGCGCGCCTATCGCAGATGCGTTCCACCAGCAGGGAATTACCATCCCGCCGCCGGGGACCGCGGTCACCGACCCCGTGGACCCGCTGCGAGCGGTACCCGGCGACATCGGCATCCTCACCGATCGTCACGCGCTCGCGCTCGGTCACGAGAAGGCCCTGCTCGACGGCCAGATTCAGCGCATCGCCTCCGTGAACGGGCCGAGCTTTCTAGGCTGGGAGCATCCACCGGCGGCGACCGCGCCCGCTGCCCCGCCGGCCGAGCCGCACATACCGACACCCACCGGGCCGGCGGCCACGTCGACCGCATGAGAATAGTGATCTCGCCGGGCTTCCCCGGCGCCGCAGGAAGAGGAGACAGCAGATGGCCGAGCCAATCCGGGTGGTGCCCGCGCACTTACGTCAAGCCGCTGCGCATCATCAGGAGACCTCCGACTACTTGCGTACCGTTCCGTCGTCGCACGCGGCGATCCAGGAAAGCCTGGATTCACTCGGGCCCATCTTCGGTGAACTGCGTGAGGCCGGGCGCGATCTGCTCGAACTCCGCCGCCAGTGCTACGAACAGCAAGCCGACGACCACGCCGACATGGCCGAGAAATTGGGCATTTCGGCGGCCGCGTGGGAACAGCACGAGCAAGACGCGGCACGAGATTTCGGCGGCATCATCGACGGCGGTCGATGACGGACGCCAATCCAGCCTTCGACACCGTCCACCCGAGCGGGCACATCCTGGTCCGCTCCTGCCGCGGCGGGTATATGCACAGCGTCGCGCTGAGCGAAGAGGCGATGGAAACCGACGCCGAGACGCTGGCACAGGGCATCCTGCTGACCGCCGATGTGTCCTGCCTCAAGGCGTTACTCGAAGTCCGCAACGAGATCCTCGCGGCAGGTCATACCCCCTCGATGGAAGTCCCCACCCCGCACGATCTTGATGCGGCCATCGAAAAGCTGCTGGCACACAAACTGCGCCGCCGCGACGGCGCGCGCTAGCGGCTCAACCGGCCTAAAGCAGCCACCTCTTCGCGCTGTCGGGATCGGGTGCGATGTCGGTGGGCGGCTCTATGGGATTGGGGCCGAACAACTCTCGGGCGCGAGCCAGCAGGGCACGCACCTCGTCGAGTTGCTGCTGCAGCGCAGAATCAGCCATGTCCCCACGCTACCCAGGCCATCGAAGCTGCACAATTCACTGACTGAATAGACGCCCCGATGGATGTCGGTAGGCTTAACCAGTGGCGATCTTCGGTCGGATGACGGCGCGCCAGCGCCTCCGGAGAGCTACTCGGGAGTCGCTGACGATTCCCGCCTTCAGCTCTCCGCTGGATTGCACGCCCTGGGTGACGGGCGGGCTTTGGCCTGCCGAGCTTTCCACGACGAACGACGAAACCGCCAGTCTCGCAGAGTATCTCAAGGACGACCTGCAGCGGATCACCCGAAGCGCCAACGACGAGCTGCGGGCCATCAAGCTGGCGGGAATGCCCGATCTCACCAGACGGGCGGAAGAAGCCAGGGTGATCGACGAGGCACGGGCCCGCGCCGCGCGACGAGTCGAGTCGACGATTCGGCAATTGCACGCGATGCGCGCCGCGGCGCCCGTCGAACGCGACCGCCCGCGGGATGCCGAGACCCTCAACGGCGCCGATTTGGAGACGACGCAGGTTATCCCCGTCGTCACCGACGCCGAGTGTCCGGAAGGAAGCGACGGTGCCGATCTCGAGGAGACGCAGGCTATCCCCGTCGTCACTGACGTGGCCGCCCCGGAGGCCAGCGAGGCTCGGCACCGAGCCCCCGACGATGACGCCGCGACACCGGGACCGCGGCCGGTACCCACCGAGCCCCGGGAAGAACCGGTCGCCCCGGTAACCGCGGCCGGACACGAATCCGACGACGAGCGGTTGCGGCGGCTCCTCGCGTTCGTGATCCATCAAGAGCCGCGCCTCAATTGGGCGATCGGGGATCGTCCCGACGGCACCACCGTATTGGTCACCGACTTCGCCCACGGCTGGATACCGCCGGATATCGCGATTCCGGAGGGCGTGCGGTTGCTGGAACCGGAGCGGCGCACCGGAAAGGTATCTACCCTGCTGGGCGAAACCGAGCGCGCCGTCACGTACGCGCCCGGGGATTCCTTGGGCCGGCTGGACGACTTCGCCGAGACCAAGGCCTCGGCGCAGGCCCGCGAGTTGCCCTCGGTCGACGATCTCGGCTGGGAGTTGAGCCAGGCCACGCATTGGCGCGACGGACTGCCGCGGATGGTGCACACCGTGGCCCGGGCCGCCGCCGCCGGAACCGGTGTGGTGGAGGAAGAAATCGACCTGCTGCGAGTGCATCTCGATACCGCGCGTTATCAGCTGCTGATCCAGTACCCGGACCTCGATCCCGCGCTCTTCCTCAATTGCTTGTTGCTGGCGGCGACCGAGGCCGCCGCGACCGGAGACTCGGTGGCGGCGAACTATCACCTGGCCTGGTTTCAGAAACTCAGTGCGCCGTAACGGCTCATCGACCGGGGCTTGGTCAGATGGCCCCGGCTCTCTTCGCGCGCTCGCGCGCTCATCGCCCGGGGCCGGGAGGCCCGGCGAAAGCCTGCGCGATCTCGAGCCACCGCTGCGCGTCGGGACCGTGCGCCGTGATGTCGAGCGCCCCCAACGGGCGCCGCTGGGTTACCAGGAAGCAGAAGTCCTCGGCGGAGCCGGTGACCCGCTGGGCGGCGTCCGGCGGCCCCCAGGACCAGGTGTCGCCGCCGGGCCCCCGCAGCTCGACCAGGAACGGGTCCGCGGGCGGCGTCAGGTTGTTGATGGCGAACGCGTAATCGCGGGTGCGCACCCCGATGTGTGCGATCGACCGCAGGCGCTCGGTGGCTGGACGCTTGACCCCGAGCGCGTCGGCCACGTCGAGTCCATGCGCCCACGTTTCCATCAACCGGGCCGTCGCCATTGAGGCCGCGCTCATCGGTGGCCCGAACCACGGCAGCTTGCGACCGTCGGGCACCGTCAGCAGGGTGTCGTGCAGCCTTGCTCGGGTGGTCCGCCAGTCGGCGAGCAGCTCGGCCGGCGCGACGGCGGCAAGTTTCTCGGCGCCCGCGTCGACGAACCCGGTGGGGTCGGCGGAAGCGGCCTGGAGCACGGCGGCGAAGCCCGCCTCGTCGGTGGCCGCGGTCAGCGCGACCCGGTCCGTCCACAACAGGTGCCCGATCTGGTGGGCGATGGTCCAGCCGGGCGCGGGCGTCGCATCCGCCCAGCGGCCCGGCGCAAGCGGCGCCACCAACGTGTCGAGGTCGTCGCTTTCGGCCCGCAGGTCGGCCACCATCGGCGCGGCACCGGTCATGTATGCACCTTAACCAGTGCCCGCCGGCTGGCCGCGACGGCCGATGAAGGCGTGCATGGCCAGCCCGATCAGGTACAGCCCCGACCCGAACAGCACGAACCCCGGCGCGCGTCCGTCGTCGGGAATCAGCGTGGCGGACAACGTGATCGAGACGATGAACGCCACCCAGAACAGCGCGTCCTGCACCGCGAACACGTGTCCGCGCAGCGCGTCATCGACGTCCATCTGCATCGCGGAGTCGGCGCAGAGTTTGACCACTTGACCGGCCAGGCCGAGGCAAAATCCACACACCACCATCACCGGGAGCCGCAGGCTGGCGCCCGGGATCTGGATCACCGCGGCCGCCACCAGCGCGCCATTGGTCGTGGCGTAGCGCCCCCAGCGGCGCACCACCGCCGGCGTCAGCAAGTTGGCCAGGAATGCCCCCAGGCCCGCCGCGGCGAAGAACAGCAACGCGATGCCCAGACCTCCGGTCGCCGGACGCGGACCGGGCAAATGGTGCACCAGCACCAGCATCACCAGCGAATTGATGCCCACCACCATGCGATGCGCGGCCAGGCCGGACAGGGTGGCCGCGACCGTCGGGCGCTGCACGACCGTCCGGGCGCCGTGCAGCCAGCCGGTGATCACCGCGTAGACGGCCGATCCGTGGATCGCGCGCTTGGTGTCGTCCGGGCCCAGCACCCGGGCCCCGAACCGTAACGACAGGAACAACGCGATCGCCACCGGTATCGCGGTGAGGAAGATGATCACCGAGGCGCCCTCGTCGCCGGCGCCGACGAAAAACCGGGGCACCAGCATGAAGTTGGCACCGAGGAAGGCCGCAAAGGCACCGGATGCGGTCGCCACCGAGTTCATGGTGACCACCTGCTCCCGCGGCACCACATGCGGCAGGGACGCCGACAGGCCGGATGCGACGAACCGCGCCAGGCCGTTGGCGAGGAGCGCGCCAATCAGCAGCGGTATGTCACCGGCCCGCACCGCCAGGATGGTGCCGATGCAGGCGATCAGGATCAGCCGGCCCACGGTTGCACCGACCAGCACCAGCCGCCGGTCCCAACGGTCCATCAGCGCGCCGGCGAACGGCCCGAGCAGGGAGTACGGCAAGAACAGCACCGCGAACGCTCGGGCGATGGCCATCGGGTCGGCGGCGCGGTCGGGGTTGAACAGCAGCGCCCCGGCCAGGGCGGCCTGGAAGAGACCGTCGCCGAACTGGCTCGCCATGCGCACCTGGAGCAGCCGCCAGAAGTCCGGCAAACCGCGCACCGACCGCCACAGGTCGACGGGTGCGCGTGACTGCATCCGGGATTGAATCACAGAACCGACTTCCACCGTTGGGGTTGGGCGCCATCGCCAACAGTACAAATATGTATCGGCCATGCCCGATTGCACCGGCCGACGTTACGAAGGTGCGATGATGGTTCGATGCCGCCCGAAGATCCGGAGGACTACGTAGCACCCGCAGCGCAGCGGGTGCGTGCCGGCACTTTGCTGCTCGCCAACACCGACCTTCTCGAGCCGACTTTTCGGCGCAGCGTGATTTACATCGTCGAGCACAACGACGGCGGCACACTGGGTGTCGTGCTCAACCGGGCCAGCGAGACCGCGGTGTACAACGTGTTGCCGCAGTGGGCCAAGCTGTCCGCCAAGCCGAAGACGATGTTCATCGGCGGGCCGGTCAAGCGCGACGCGGCACTTTGCCTGGCGGCGCTGCGGATCGGCGCCGATCCGGAGGGCGTGCCGGGCCTGCGGCATGTGGACGGCCGGATCGTCATGGTGGATCTGGATGCCGACCCCGACCTGATCGCTCCCCTGCTCGAGGGGGTGCGCATCTTCGCCGGCTACTCCGGCTGGACCATCGGTCAGCTCGAGGGTGAGATCGAACGCGACGACTGGATTGTCTTGTCCGCCTTGCCATCTGACGTGCTGGCCGGGCCGAGGGCCGATCTGTGGGGGCAGGTGCTGCGCAGGCAACCGCTGCCGCTGTCGCTACTTGCCACCCACCCGATCGACGTCAGCAGAAACTAGCCCGTTTCGTCCGGCGCGGCCGAGATCGCCGACGGCGCCGGGCCGGCCTCGTCGGCGTCGCGCGCCAGCCTGCTGGCAATCACCGCGCAGACCACCAACTGGATCTGGTGAAAGATCATCAACGGCAACATGGTCAAACCGACTGTGGCCGCCGGGAAAAGCACCAGCGCCATCGGAAGCCCGGACGCCAGGCTCTTTTTCGAGCCGCAGAACAGCAGGACGATCGCGTCGCCACGGTCCAGCCTGGCCAGTCGGCCGACGGCCGTGGTGACGCCCAGCACCACCGCGAGCAGCACGGCGGCGACGACGGTCACCGAGATCAGGCGCCACACATCGACACTGACCCAGATCCCCTTGACGACGCCCATCGAGAAGGCGGTGTAGACCACCAGCAGGATGGATCCGCGATCCACCAACTTCAGCAGCGCCGCGTACCGGGTAATGAGCCCGCCCAGCCATGGGCGCGCCAGCTGCCCCGCCGCGAACGGCAGCAGCAGCTGCACCATGATGTCGCGAATCGCGGTGCCGTCGACCCGCGGCGCGCCGGTGGTCGTCATCAACAGGACCACCAGCAGCGGCGTCAGCACCACGCCGAGGATGTTGGACAACGACGCGCTGACGATGGCGGCCGAGACGTGCCCCCGCGCGATCGAGGTAAACGCGATGGACGATTGCACGGTCGACGGGACAAGGCACAGAAACAGCAGGCCGTTGTAGAGGTCGATGGTCAGCACCGACGGCACCAACGCTCGGGCGGCCAATCCCAGCATCGGGAAGAGGACGAACGTCGTTGCCAGCACCAGCAGGTGCAGCCGCCACTGTCGGACACCGTGCCAGGCCTGCTGGGGTGACAGGCGGGCGCCGTAAAGGAAGAACAGCAACGCGATCGCCGCTTTCGCCGCGACCGACACGGCATCGGCCGCTTCACCGCGTGCCGGGACGAGGGCGGCGAACGCAACGGTTGCCCCCAGCGCCAGCAGGAAAGTATCGATCGGCAACGCCGACAGCCGTTTCAACATGACGGCTCGAGCGGTAAAGGTGTCAGTGGCAAGACTGCGTGCAGACGGCGCAGCTGCCCGCGCAGTCGGCCGCCGTGGTTTCACTGCGCAGCGCGAAACGCGCGCTCTGCCACGACCCGGTGGCCAGCGTCCCCAGGGCGCCGGCGACGCAGATGATCAACACGACTAAAGCGGTGTCGGGGGAGGCGGCTAGGGCCACTACACCGCCGGCAGCAAACATCACGGCGGCCGCCAACTGGGGCGGGGCCATGGCGCGCAACGCCAATTGGGTGCCGCCGGTGCCTTCGGTGGTCTGGTTGTGGGAGAGCGACCAGGTCCCGAACCCGGCGGAGGCCAACGCCGCACACATGCACACCACGCCCGCGATCAACATGGCCTCACAATACGAGTCCGAAGGCACGCCCGCGCGCCGGGCTCGAGCAGCGTTCGTTTCGCGGCTGATTAACGCCCTTGCAGGAACGCGAAGTTCGGCAGCGGTGGCAAACCCGGCACCATGGTCAACAAGTTGGGTGTCGGCCGGGGTGCGGCCACCTGGTTGGGTGGTACCGGCTGCGAGGGAAGCCCGACCGGCGCCGCTCCGACCGGCGCCGCTCCGACCGGCTGTGGGGGAAGCCCGACCGGGGCCGCGCCGGCTGCTTGTGAGGGAATGCCGACCGGGGCCGCAGCGGCTGCTTGTGAGGGAATGCCGACCGGGGCCGCAGCGGTGCTCGGTCCGGGTAGGGGTGCGGCGGTTCCGGGCGCGGTCACCCGGAAGCCGTTGACGATCGCGTCGGTCGCCGGCGCGTCAGCGACGGCCACCGCACGGTCGGTGGTCACCGACATCGACACCAGGTACTTGTCATGCCCGGACGTCGCGATCACGTGCCGGCGCGACGTGTTGAGCAGCATGTCGCCGTCGCGGTAGGTGCCCTCGATGATCGACGACGGGAAGCCGCCGAAGTCGGCCATCGAGGCGTTCGTGGTCTGCCACAGGGGAAGTTGCTGGCTGTCGACGAAGCCGTGGGTGATGGCCTCTTTCGGATCGAAGTTACCGACCAGCTTGTACACCACCACCTGCGCGTTCGAGGTGTAAATGCTGGTCCCGTGCCGGTCTGCGATCACGGCGAACGCGTCGGGCACATTGGGGTCGGGCACCTGCGTCCAGCGGGTGGGCAGCGGCAGCGTGATGTCCAGCGCCTTGAAGCCCTGGGGTTTCTGGGCCTCCAGCTTGACGCCCTTCGACTGGAAATAGTCACGCAGCGTGCCCGAGACGCCAGGTGTCTGCGCCGGGGGCAGCGGCGCGGCCGGTGCGACGGCCGCGGGCGCGGGTGCCGCCGGCGCGACGGCCGGGGTTGGCGCCACCGGATTGGCCGCCGGGGGAGCGGCGAGCAATCTGTTCCCGGGGACCTGTACGGGGGCGGCCGTGACGTTCTGCGGTGCCGGCGCCACGACGGCGGGGACGGGCGGCGGCGCGGGGAGCGCGGGCAGTACTGGATCTGCCCAAGCGGTGGCGCCCGCGAACGCGGTGACGCCGATCGCACCGGCGGCCAAACCTCCGGTTAATACCCGCACGGTACGGGCGATGTGAATCATCTGCGTCGATCCTTCCCATGGCCCCGGGTCCCAGCACCCGTCGTAAAGGCTGACTGTAACCACAGGTCAAACGCGCTGGATACCGTCGAAATCGACCTGGGATGAAGCTCTGATCGGCGCGCAACGCAACCGAGACCAACCTGTGGCCGGCAAGCCGTTCCGGTCGGCCCTTATACCCTGTTCAGGTGACCGAATCCCCGACCACGGCGCCTGGGGGCACCCCGGCCGCCGCCGCGCCGGACTCCGATGCGCCGCCGTTTCGCTACACCGCCGCGCTGGCGGGCCGCGTCGAGAGCACCTGGCAGCAGAACTGGGCGAAGCTCGGCACGTTCAACGTAGCCAACCCCGTCGGTGATCTGGCTCCGACGGATGGGCGGCCCCTGCCCGAGGACAAGTTGTTCGTGCAGGACATGTTCCCGTATCCATCGGGTGACGGACTGCATGTCGGGCACCCGCTCGGCTACATCGCCACCGACGTCTACGCCCGGTACTTCCGGATGACCGGCCATAACGTGCTGCACGCGTTGGGCTTTGACGCGTTCGGGCTGCCCGCCGAGCAATACGCGGTGCAAACCGGCACACACCCGCGCACCAGGACCGAAGCCAACATCGTCAACTTCCGGCGCCAGCTGGGCCGGCTGGGCCTGGGCCACGACACCCGGCGCAGCTTCTCGACCACCGACACCGAGTTCTACAAGTGGACCCAGTGGATCTTCCTGCAGATCTACAACGCGTGGTTCGACCCCGCCGCCAACAAAGCGCGGCCGATCGCCGAGCTGATCGCCGAGTTCGATTCCGGCGCAAGGCGTCTCGACGACGGACGCGACTGGGCAACGCTGACCGCGGGGGAGCGGGCCGACGTGATCGACGGCCACCGACTGGTCTATCGAGCCGACTCGATGGTGAACTGGTGCCCGGGGTTGGGCACGGTGCTGGCCAACGAAGAGGTCACCGCCGACGGGCGTAGCGACCGCGGCAACTTCCCGGTGTTCCGCAAACGGCTGCGGCAATGGATGATGCGCATCACTGCGTACGCCGACCGGCTGCTCGACGATCTCGAGTTGCTCGATTGGCCGGATCAGGTAAAGACGATGCAGCGCAACTGGATTGGCCGATCGATCGGAGCCGAGGCGCTGTTCTCGGCGACCACTGGCGATGGCTCGGCGGTCGACATCGAGGTGTTCACCACTCGGCCCGACACGCTGTTCGGCGCGACGTACCTGGTGCTGGCGCCCGAGCACGACCTGGTCGACGAACTCGTCGCCGCCGCATGGCCCGACGGCACCGACCCCCGGTGGACTTACGGCGCCGCCGCACCGGCCGAGGCCGTCGCCGCCTACCGCCGCGCGATCGCCGCGAAGTCGGACCTCGAACGCCAGGAGAGCAGGGAGAAGACGGGCGTCTTCCTGGGCAGCTATGCGACCAACCCGGTCAACGGGAAACCCGTTCCGATCTTCATCGCCGACTATGTGCTGGCCGGCTATGGCACCGGGGCGATCATGGCGGTGCCCGGCCACGACCAGCGCGACTGGGACTTCGCCCACGAGCTGGGCCTGCCGATCGTGGAAGTCATTGCCGGCGGCGATATCTCGCAGGCGGCGCATGCGGGCGACGGTGTGCTGGTCAACTCCGGCTACCTGGACGGTATGGATGTGGCGACGGCCAAGGAGGCGATCACCGCTCGCCTGGAGGCCGATGGTCGGGGGCGGGCGCGCATCGAATTCAAGCTGCGCGACTGGCTTTTCGCCCGGCAACGCTACTGGGGTGAGCCGTTCCCCATCGTCTTCGACAGCGACGGACGGCCGCATCCGCTCGATGAGTCCGCGCTGCCGGTCGAGCTGCCCGACGTGACGGACTACTCGCCGGTGTCGTTCGACCCCGACGACGCCGACAGCGAGCCGTCGCCGCCCTTGGGCAAGGCGACGGACTGGGTACACGTTGAGCTCGACCTGGGCGATGGCCTGAAGCCCTACACCCGGGACACCAACGTGATGCCGCAGTGGGCTGGCAGCTCGTGGTATGAGCTGCGCTACACCGATCCACACAACTCAGTACGGTTCTGCGCCAAGGAAAACGAGGCGTATTGGATGGGCCCGCGGCCCGCCCAGCATGGCCCGCAGGATCCCGGCGGGGTCGACCTATACGTCGGGGGGGCCGAACACGCCGTGTTGCACCTGCTGTACTGCAGGTTCTGGCACAAGGTGCTGTACGACCTGGGCCACGTGACCTCGCGCGAGCCCTATCGCCGGCTGGTCAACCAGGGCTACATCCAGGCCTTCGCGTACACCGATTCGCGCGGATCGTATGTCCCGGCGGAGGAAGTGATCGAACGCGGCGGCCGATTCTTCTATCCGGGACCCGACGGCGAGATCGAGGTAGCCCAGGAATTCGGGAAGATCGGTAAGAGCCTGAAGAATTCGATCTCTCCCGACGAGATCTGCGACGCATACGGTGCGGACACGCTGCGGGTGTACGAGATGTCCATGGGGCCCTTGGAGGCGTCCCGGCCGTGGGCGACCAAGGACGTGGTTGGCGCGCACCGCTTCCTGCAGCGAGTGTGGCGCTTGGTGATCGACGAGCAGACCGGCGAGACTCGGGTGGCCGACGACACCGGCCCACTGGGTACCGAGACCCTGCGGTCGTTGCATCGCACCATCGCCGGCGTCGCCGAAGACTATGCGGCGCTGCGCAATAACACCGCGGCGGCCAAGCTGATCGAGTACACCAACCACCTCACCAAGGAGCACCGCGACTCGGTTCCACGTGCGGCGGTCGAGCCGCTGGTGCTGATGCTGGCGCCGCTGGCCCCGCACATGGCCGAGGAGCTCTGGTCGCGGCTGGGCCACGGCACCTCGTTGGCGCACGGGCCCTTCCCGCAGGCCGACCCGGCCTACCTCGTCGAAGACACCGTGGAATACCCGGTGCAGGTGAACGGCAAGGTGCGCGGGCGCGTGGTGGTGGCCGCCGACGCCGACGACGACACGCTGAAGGCGGCGGCCATGGGCGACGAGAAGGTGCAGGCGTTCTTGGCCGGCGCCGCCCCGCGGAAGGTGATAGTGGTTCCCGGCCGGCTGGTCAACCTCGTCGTCTAGGCCGGAGCACCACCTCGTGCAGGTGACCATCCGGCGGAGTCGCCACCGCGTTTGCGACCGCCGCCGCGACGGTTTCGGGCTGGAGGAAGTTGGCGGGGTCGTACTGGCCACCCTCGAACTCCACGAGTTCACGCTGCATGCCGGTTGCGGTACGCCCGGGATAGATCGTGGTCACCCGGAGGTCGGGCTCACTTTCGCGCAGTGAGTCGGCCAAGGCGCGGAGCGCAAACTTGCTCGCCGAATAGGCGGCCATGTTCGGCGAGGCCTTAAGTCCGGACCCGGAATTGATGAACACCACCTGGCCGTTGGCGCTGCGCAGCGCGGGCAGTAGCGACAGCGTAAGGGCCACCGCCCCAAAGACATTCACCGTGAAGGTGGCTCGCCACTCGTCGGCGTTGGACTCGGCGAGATGGCCGGGGATGGATACCCCCGCGTTGTGCACCAACACGTCGAGTTCGTCGATGATTTCGCAGCTGGCCTCGATCTCGTCCGGGTCGGTCAGATCGAGCGGAAACGTCGTGGCGCCGAGCCGCTCCGCGACGGCGTCGAGCCGATCGGAGGGCCTGCCCGCCAATAGCAGGGTGTGGGTGGTGGACAGCGCCGCGGCGATCGCGGAACCGATGCCGCCGCTCGCGCCAGTGATGAGTGCGGTGGGCATGACCACAGTGTATCGCAGTTACCAATCCCCTTGGGGATCAAGCACTTTCAGGCCTGTTTGCGCGCCGGCGGCTCTCCTGCGGGAGGCGATTCACCGCAGCCCAGGCGTTCCAGCGGCGCCAGCGCACGTGCCAGGGTGTTCAAGTCGGACTCGGGCAGCTGGCTGAGCATCGCGGCCAGGGCGGCGTGCCGGTTGGCCAGCGATTCGCCGTGCACGGCCCGTCCCCGCGGCGTGATGTCGACGAGCACCGCTCGCAGGTCGGAGGGGTCGCGCGAGCGTTTCACCAGCCCGATCTTCTCCAGCCGGCGGATCGCGACCGTCGTGGTCGGGGTGCGCACCCGTTCGTGCGCGGCCAGGTCGGTCATCCGGATGGGGCCCTGGTCGAGCAGCGTGATCAGGATGGACAGCTGCGCCAGAGTCAGGTCACCGGCCACCACCCCGCTGGGATCGCCGCGGCGCAGAATCGAAAACAATTTGGACAACGCGCGGTGCAAACCTTCCGCAAGCTCCGTCACCTCGGGTGCGGTGGATTCGCTGTCCGCCATAAGTCGGCAGTCTAACCCGATATGCGTGGCGTACAAGGGAGCTATTCCGGACCAGTTATCGACGTTTCAAAGGACTTGGGACAAGAACCGCTGCAGGCGCTCCGTCTTGGCGGCTTCGAATATCTGCTCCGGGGGGCCCGATTCCAGGACCTTGCCGTGATCCATAAAAACGACGGTGTCGGATGCCGACCGGGCAAAGCCCATTTCGTGGGTGACGACAATCATCGTCATGCCGTCGGCGCCGAGGTCGGCGATGAGTTGCAGAATGCCCTTGACCATTTCGGGATCGAGCGCCGAGGTCGCCTCGTCGAAGAACATCACCTGCGGCGCCATGGCCAGCGCGCGGGCGATCGCGACCCGTTGTTGTTGGCCACCGGACAACATGGCGGGGCGGGCATCTGCCTTGTGTTTCAGGCCAACTCGGTCGAGCTGAGCGAGCGCAAGGTCGCGGGCCGCGTCCGCGGAGAGCCGCCGCAGCTTGCGCGGCGCCAGCGCAACATTCTTCAGCACGGACAGATGCGGGAACAGATTGAAATGCTGGAACACCATGCCGATGCGCTGGCGCAGCTCGTTGGGATCGTCGCGCAACACCGACCTGCCGTCGAGCAGGATGTCGCCGCTATCGGGCTCGTGCAGTCGGTTCAGGGTCCGCAACAGCGTCGACTTGCCGCTACCGGACGGTCCGATGACGGCCACCGTGGTGCCCGCGGGGGCCTCGAAATCGACGCCGCGCAGCACCAAGTTTCCACCGAGCGTTTGGTGAACATCCTTGGCGGCCAGCGATACTGGCGCGCGGTGGGCGACAGTCGCCGTCACGTCATCTCCTGGCTTAACGGTGACGCGAGCACGTGGTCGTGGTCTTCCGGCTTGGCGGCGGAGCGGCCGCGGCGAAGCCGGCCGTCTATGTAGTTCACGAAATGCGTTAACGGAATGGTCAATATCAGGTAGAAGAGACCCGCGGCGACCAAAGGTGACAAACTGCCGGTCTGCGCGTTGAGGTCACGGCCGACCTGAAAGAGCTCTCGCTGCTTGGCGACCAGGCCGAGGAAGTACACCAGGGCGGAGGCCTTCAACAGGCCGATCGCCTGATTGACGAGGGCCGGCAGCACCCGCCGTATTCCCTGCGGTACCACCACCAAACGCATCGCGGTCGCGTAGCTGAACCCGAGTGCGCGGGAGGCCTCGAGTTGGCCGGGGTCCACGCTTTGAATCCCCGCGCGCAGAATCTCGCCGATGTAGGCGGCGGCCATCAATCCCAAGGCGGCGATCCCTAACGGGTACGGGTTCTTGTGCGTCAGCCCGCCGACCAACGGCCCGACGCCCATCCCGATGATCAGGATGATCACCACTTCGGGCAGACCGCGGAAAATGTCGGTGTAGATCCGCGCCGGCCAGCGCAGCCAGCGTGAATGCGAGATGCCGGCCATTGCCAGCAGCATCCCCAGCGCCAGGCCGATAACGAGGGCGCTGTTGGTCAAGATCATCGTGTTGGGCAGGCCGACGGTGAGAAGAATCGGGATCGCCTGTCGATACAGATCCCAGTCGAAGAACGACTCACGCAACTGGTCCAGCGTCGACATCGGCGCGGCCGGGCCCGCCGGTTCGCGATGGTGGCTCGCGGCGATCGCGGCGAAGTCCGGCAGGTGTGGGGTGGGAGCCGCTTTGGATCCGGGTTTCCAGCCGGGCGGCATTGTCCGCGGTACCCATTGGCAGTACAGGTTCGACCAGGTGCCGTCGGCGATGACGGCGTCCAGCCCGGAATTCAGCGCGTCGATCAACGGCTGGTTGTCCTTGGCGACCGCGTAGGCCACGAAGCTGCCTCGGCTGAAGGTGTTGGCCACCACCACCGCCGGGTCGCCCGGTCGAATTATGGTCGAGGCCAGGGTTCCGGGTGCCACCCACGCATCGAGCTGGCGGGTCTTGAGATTCGCGTAAAGGGTGGCGAAGCCGGGAAACTTCACCGGCTGCAGGTGCAGGTGGTCGACGACGTACGCCTCCTCGACGGTGCCCTGGACCACGCCGATGCGCTGGCCCGCCGCGAGATCGCTGAATTTGTGGATCGCCGAACCCGGCGGGACCACGAGCGAATAGAAGCCGAAGTCGTAGCCGTTGGTGAACGAAACGGTGCGACGGCGCGCATCGGTGGCTTTCACCGACGCCGAGCCCACGTCGAAACGCCGCGACGCCACCTGGGCGAGCAGCGCGGAGAAGTCGGTGCTGACAAAGTGGACTTGGAGGCCGAGCTTGGCCGCGATGGCCTGCAATAGCTGGTTGTCGAAGCCGCTGAATTCGCCGGTGGGATTGATGCAGATGTTGGGCGGGGCGTCCGACAGCGTGCCGACCGTCAGGACGCCCGGTGTGCTCAGCCCCAAGGCGCCGGCGTCCACCGACCCGAGCGGCTCGACGGTGGCCGTGGTGTTCCGGTCGTCGTCATCCGTAGATGGGTGCTCCGTCAGGTCCTTCGGCAGGACGCGCGCGCTGTCCAAGCCGCCCGGCGCGCACTGATTCCAGTCGGCGGCGGCGGGTGCGGCCATTGTCAGGCCGCAGACAATCAGCATTGTCGTGGCCAGTGCGAAGAGCTTTCGGCACATAGGACGCCGGTCCAGGCGCGAACTCATCACCGCTACCGTATCGGCACACCGGCAACCTGGCGCGCCGAAAACGATTTACAGCGCGATCGACGGTTCGTCCTCGGCGACCTCCGCGCCGGCCAGTACCCGAAGCGGGCCCGCGACGACTTGGCCGATGTCATCCGGCGCGGAGAACACCCTGCGCCGGAACAGCTCGGTCAGCATGGTCTGGGCCATGAGGTTGGAGCGGCCGACGCACGCCGCCCGCGCGGCCTCTGGGTCCCGCCGGTGGATCGCGGAGGTCTCGTCTTCGTAGAACGGCAACATGTCGTCGCGGCTGCACTGGTAGGTCATCCAGAACACGCGGGGGATGAGGTTTTGCGAAGCGCGGATGGTGGCGTGCAGCCGCGGGCCCGCGTATTCCTCGTTGATCGTGCGCCGGTATTCCCCGGCGATTTCCGAAAAGGCGCGAGATTCTTTGGCGGAGCGCAGCGATCGCATCAGCGTATCGAGCTGTCCCAGGATCCGGGGCGTGGGGTTGGTGGCCGCGCGCGCCGAGGCAATGCCGTTGAGCAGGCCGTCGAGTTCGTGATGTTCGAGGACGGTCGCTTCGTCGAAGCGCTCGACGAATGCGCCCCGGTGATAGCGGGTGGACACGATCCCGTCGTGTTCCAGCTGCACCAGCGCCTCTTGAATCGGCACTCTGCTGACCCCTAGACCGACCGCGATCTCGTTGCGATCGACGCGGTCGCCGCTGCGAAGTTTCCCCGTCAGAACCAGGTTGAGAATGTGCGAAACCACCTGGTCTTTTTCCTTGACCCCGTATTTTTTTGGCATCCGTTTCTTGAGTGCCTTTCCAACCGGTTCGGTCCACCTAGCGCAGAGAGTTTCTCATGTCTTGGCGCAGTGTTCAGCTCTTTGGCGGATGAATCGAACGCAAAACGGGGAGCGAATTCGAGCAGCGGCCCTCAGCGCCCGTCGCGCCACTTGCACAGCGCCTCGGCGGCGCCGAGGTCGTAATCCGGACCGTCGCAGCCGACGGTCAGCATCGTGACGCCGAGGTTCACCAGCGCTTCGGCATTGGCGATCAGCTGGCCGCCGTTATTGACCGCGGCCGAGCGTTCGATCGCGGCCGGGTCGCGGCCGACGTCGGCGCAGTGCCGCTCCAGGACGGCGGACTTGGCCGGGAGCTCGTCGGCGGAACTGAAGCTGTGCCACACGTCGGCGTACTCGGCCACCAGCCGCAGGGTCTTGCGTTCACCCCCGCCGCCGACGAGCACCGGGATGTCGCGGGTCGGCGGCGGGTTCAGCTTGGCCAGCCGCTCCTTGATCCGCGGCAGTGCACCCGCCAGGTCGTCGAGGCGGCTGCCGGCGGTGCCGAATTCGTAGCCATACTCGTCGTAATCCTTTTGCTTCCAGCCCGAGCCGATCCCGAGGACGAGTCGGCCGGCGGATATGTGGTCGACGGTGCGGGCCATGTCGGCGAGCAATTCAGGATTGCGATAGGAGTTGCACGTCACCAGCGCACCGATTTGGATGCGTGACGTCTGTTCGGCCCAGGCGCCGAGCATCGTCCAGCATTCGAAGTGTGGGCCGTCGGGATCGCCATAGAGCGGGAAGAAGTGGTCCCAGTTGAAGGCAATGTCGACGCCGATGTCTTCACAGCGGCGAACCGCGTCGCGGAGCTGGCCATAATCCGGGGCGTGCTGGGGCTGCAATTGCACGCCGATACGGACGGGACGGTCGGGAGTCATAACACCCACCGTAGGCTCAGCCCGCGTCGAGCACTCCGCGCAGGATCTCGATGAGCGCGCGGGGTTGGTCGCTCTGCACGGAATGGCCCGAATTGTCGACCACTTGTGCCGCGCGGAAATTGCTTGCGCGCCTGGCTAATTCGGCGGCATCGTCGTCGGTGACGAAGCCCGACGAGCCGCCGCGGATGAGGGTGACGGGTGCCGACAGCCCGTCGACGTCGTCCCACAGGCCGTCGAAGTCGGGGAACTTGCGGATGGCGTCGTAGCGCCAGGACCAATTGCCGTTGTCCAGGCGGCGGGAATTGTGGAAGACGCCGCGGCGCAGCGCCTTGACCTCGCGGTGCGGTGCCGCCGCGATGGTCAGGTCGAGCATGGCCTGGAAGCTGGGGAATTCGCGCTCACCGTGCATCAGCGCAACCGTGCCCTGCTGCTCTTTCGTCAGCTCGGAGTGGCGTTGTAACGCCGACGGCGTGACATCGATCAGGACGAGTTCGTTCACGAGTTCGGGTGCCATCGCGGCCAGCCGGATCGCGGTCAGCCCACCGAGCGACATTCCGACGACGAGGTCGGCGCTCGGCGCGTGCTCGCGCACCGCCGGCAACAGGGCGTCGGCGTTCAGCTGCGGCGAGTAGTCGCCATCCTCGCGCCATGCCGAATGCCCGTGCCCGGGCAGATCCAGGGCCAGCGCCGGCTCACCGAGACCGACGATCACGGTGTCCCAGGTGTGCGCGTTCTGCCCGCCACCGTGCAGGAAGACAATTCGCGGGGGACGGTCCAACGAAGGGGCGCCCCAGCGCAACGCGCTGATCCTGCGCTCCGAGGCGCCGGACTCGACTCGCTCCACGTCGGGCAGCGGACCCGGAACGCCGGCCTGCTCAGCGTTTTCGGTAAGGAGCGAGAACTCCGACAATTCGGCCAGTCGGTCCTCAGATATCTCGGTCACGGTCTAAAGACACTACTTTGGACCGCGGGATGTGCGTCCAGGGTTTTGCGCGTGTATTCAGGGCGCCCTGAGCTCCCATCGAAAGCCCTCACGGCACACGCGCCGCCGTCAGCGCACGCGTGAACGCCCGCAAAAACAAGCGCGCGGTGAGGCCACGCAACGCGACCCCACCGCACACCGGTACGGAGAGTTACCCCTCGATGATGAACTCTTCGAGTTGGACCCGCGCGATGTCGTCGGGCAGTTGCTGCGGCGGGCTCTTCATCAAATAGGCCGACGCCGGCACCACCGGGCCGCCGATGCCGCGGTCCTTGGCGATCTTGGCCGCGCGCACCGCGTCGATGATGACCCCGGCCGAGTTCGGCGAGTCCCACACCTCGAGCTTGTATTCGAGGTTCAGCGGAACGTCACCGAACGCGCGGCCCTCCAGCCGCACGTAGGCCCACTTGCGGTCGTCGAGCCAACCGACGTGGTCGGACGGGCCGATGTGCACGTCCTTGGTCTTGAACTCGCGCTGCAGGTTTGAGGTCACCGCCTGCGTCTTGGAGATCTTCTTGGACTCCAGCCGCTCGCGCTCGAGCATGTTGAGGAAGTCCATGTTGCCGCCGACGTTGAGCTGCATAGTGCGGTCCAGCTGCACGCCGCGGTCCTCGAAGAGCTTGGCCATGACGCGGTGGGTGATGGTGGCGCCGACCTGACTCTTGATGTCGTCGCCGACGATCGGAACGCCGGCGTCGGCAAACTTCTTGGCCCACACCGGGTCGGAGGCGATGAACACCGGAAGCGCGTTGACGAACGCCACGCCCGCGTCGATCGCGCACTGCGCGTAGAACTTGTCGGCCTCCTCGGAGCCCACCGGCAGGTAGGACACCAGCACGTCGACGTTGTTCTCCTTGAGGACCTTCACCACGTCGACCGGCTCGGCGTCGGACACCTCGATGGTGTCGGCGTAGTACTTACCGATGCCGTCGAGGGTCGGACCGCGTTGCACCGTCACGTTGGTGGGCGGCACGTCGGCGATCTTGATGGTGTTGTTCTCCGACGCGAAGATCGCCTCCGACAGGTCGAACCCGACCTTCTTGGCGTCGACGTCGAACGCGGCCACGAACTTGACGTCGCGGACGTGGTACTGGCCGAACTTCACGTGCATCAGGCCGGGCACCGTGCTGTTCTCGTCGGCGTCGAGGTAGTACTGCACGCCCTGAACCAGCGACGAGGCACAGTTTCCGACGCCGACGATGGCGACTCGTACCTCTGTCGACGCCTCGGGCGCCCCGAACGGCTTGTGGTCACTCATAGGGCGTTCTCCTAACTTCTGTTACTTCTGTCTTGGGTGTTCTGGTTGCGGGTTCGTGCAGGGGTTTCACGTCTGTTCGGATAGGCCTGGCATCGCCCGCTCCGCCGCGATCAGCTCGTTGAGCCACTTGACCTCGCGCTCGCTGGACTCGAGCCCGAGCTGGTGCAGCTGGCGGGTGTAGCGGTCGAACGAGCTGCTCGCCCGCGCCACCGCTTCGCGGAGCCCTTCACGGCGCTCCTCGACCTGGCGGCGACGGCCCTCCAGGATGCGCATCCGCGCCTCCGCCGGCGTGCGGTTGAAAAAGGCCAGGTGCACGCCAAAGCCGTCGTCGGTGTAGTTGTGCGGACCGGTGTCGGCCACCAGCTCGCCGAAGCGCTGCCGGCCCGCGTCGGTCAGTTGGTAGACCCGACGAGCCCGCCGGACCGGGGTGCCGGCAGGCGCGGCGTCCTCGGCAATCAGCCCTTCGGCCTGCATGCGCCGCAGGGCTGGGTACAGCGATCCGTACGAGAAGGCCCGGAATGCGCCCAGCAGGCCCGTCAACCGTTTACGTAGTTCATACCCATGCATGGGCGATTCGATCAGGAGCCCCAGGATGGCGAGCTCAAGCATCGATATACACCCCCTCGAAACGGCTGGGAACGACTAAGTACGGCTACGTATGGCTTGCTTGGCTGATTGCTTTGACCGACTTAACGGTCCGACGCCTCGCGTCATCGTATCGTTTCGATATATTCGCCACAACACTACCTGTCGTTGGTGCGCTATTCGTCACCGCGCCGCGGGGACCGCTAGGACGGCAGATTGATGCGTTTGACGGTGCCGTCACCTGCGAAAACGATGTATCCGCCGCCATAGTCGCCCGACACGTACACCGATAGCGAGAGTGCGCCGGGGGTGGTGGGGTCGGTCGAGGGATCGATCACCAGATAGGTGGTCTTGACGTCGGACTGCTTCATCCGGAGGCTCTCCGGGGCGCCGCGCACCAGGCCCACGGCGGCGGCGATGTCGAATTTGGAGAGGTCGACCGGGACGGGACCGTCGGTGCCGCTCTTGGCCGAGCTGGTGGGGTCTCCCCATCCGCCGCGGTAGTCGTAGGCCAGCATGCGCCGGTCGTCGGAGGGGTCGGGGCGGTCGAGCACCGCGTAGGTCGGGTAGATCACCAGCCGGAACCCCATGGTGTCGCCAAACCTTTTGCGCGTTTGCTCCATCAGGCCCGTGAGGCCGCCGACCGAGAGCAGCTGCGTGGGCGGCGTCAGCACCACCGGGGCGACGCCGTCGGACTTGGCTCCGGGGTCCGTCGTGAAATCCAGCGGCGAGCGGGTGTTGCCGTAGACGGCCCAACCGATGCCGACGCCCAGCAGGACCGACACGAGCAAGGCCGCGGCCAGGCCGCGCCACCCACCGAACTTCGGCAGCATCGATGAAGTTGACGCCCACGGGTGGGCCGTTGACTGCAGCCCGGCGGTGTCGCCCTGCAGGTCGTCCACCAAGGCCCGCAGTTCGCCCAGCGTTACCGCGTTGGTGGCCGCACTGACGCGTTCCCGGTGCTCTTGATCGGATATCTCGCCGTCGTTCAGGGCAGTGTCGAGGATCTGGCAGGCGTCCTGCCGGTCGCGGTCCTTGGCGCGGGTCGTCGACGTGGCGCCGGCAACCGCGCCGCCGCGCGCCGTCGTCCCGAGTACTTTCGCCACGCCGATGATCGTAGAAGTCCCGGCCGGATCCGGCACAGGACGCCGACGGTCGATCGTCGCGGCGCGGTCCGGCGACGGTGTCGGTTGCGTATCGGCGGTGCGGGCGGCCACGTACTCTGGTCAGCGTGCGACTGCAGCGACAAGTGGTGGACTACGCGCTTCGGCGGCGCTCCCTGCTCGCCGAGGTTTATTCGGGCCGCACCGGTGTATCCGAGGTGTGTGACGCCAATCCGTATTTGCTGCGCGCCGCGAAATTTCACGGGAAACAGAGCCAGGTGATGTGCCCGATCTGCCGCAAGGAGCAGCTGACCCTGGTGTCGTGGGTGTTCGGCGACCACCTGGGCGCGGTGTCGGGATCGGCGCGCACCGCCGAAGAACTGGTGCTGCTGGCGACCCGCTTCCCGGAGTTTTCCGTCCACGTGGTGGAGGTGTGCCGAACGTGCAGCTGGAACCACCTCGTGAAGTCGTACGTGATGGGTGCGGCGCGCCCCCCGAAAGGCACCGGCGGCACCCGGACGGCGCGCAACGGCGCCCGCACGGCCATTGAGTAACGAAGGGCCCCACGACCAGTCGCCCAGTGACCCCAACGGATCGGCGACTGAGCGCGTGGGCAAGCACGCGAGCACCGACCGGCCCGGCAGC
Source organism: Mycobacterium sp. IEC1808 (assembly GCF_002101935.1). Taxonomy (NCBI): domain Bacteria; kingdom Bacillati; phylum Actinomycetota; class Actinomycetes; order Mycobacteriales; family Mycobacteriaceae; genus Mycobacterium; species Mycobacterium sp. IEC1808. The sequence goes on from NZ_LQPV01000045.1 coordinate 27,644, forward strand.
CCTGACCGTCCGGATCCGCAGCGGCGCGAGGCGCCCCAGGCGCCCGGCCGCCGCCGCCCGGTTCCACCCGACGACCGGTTGACCACGGTCCTGCCGCCCGTCGTCGATGACCGCGCCCCCCGCCGGCCCGACCCGGTCCAGGAGGTGAAGGCCGCACTCGACCGCCCCGCGTCCGTGCCCCTGCAAAGCGACCCGATCGAAGAGGTCAAGGCCGCATTGGACGGACGGGCGACCACCCCGCGCCGCAGCGAGCCGATGTCCGGGCGACGACCGCCCGAAGGACCCCCACCCCCGCCCCGAGGGCCCGCTGGGCCCGGTGGGCCCGGTGGGCCGGGCGGACCTGGTGGACCTGGTGGCAGAGCCCCACGACCCGGGGTGGACTGGGGCTGGACCCAGCAGATCAACTGGTTGTGGGTGCGACGCGCCGTCTACATCACGGCGGCGGCGCTGGTGCTGCTGCCGATCGTCACCTTCACCATGGCGTACTTCATCGTCGACGTGCCCAAACCCGGCAATATCCGCACCAACCAGGTCTCGACGATCCTGGCGAGCGACGGCTCGCAGCTCGCCAAAATCGTTCCGCCCGAGGGGAATCGGGTCGACGTCAACCTCAGCCAGGTGCCGGTGCATGTGCGTCAGGCGGTGATCGCCGCGGAAGACCGCAACTTCTATTCCAACCCGGGTATTTCGTTCACCGGGTTCGCGCGGGCGGTCAACAACGACCTCTTCGGCGGCGACCTGCAGGGCGGCTCGACGATCACCCAGCAGTACGTGAAGAACGCGCTCGTCGGTTCGGCGCAGCACGGGTTCAGCGGTCTGATGCGCAAGGCCAAGGAATTGGTCATCGCGACAAAGATGTCGGGGGAGTGGTCCAAAGACGATGTCTTGCAGGCCTATCTGAACATCATCTATTTCGGTCGCGGGGCCTACGGCATTTCGGCCGCCGCGAAGGCCTATTTCGACAAGCCGGTCGAGCAGCTCACCGTCTCCGAGGGAGCGCTGTTGGCGGCGCTGATCCGGCGCCCCTCCTCGCTGGATCCCGCCGTCGACCCCAAGGGCGCCGCGGAGCGGTGGAACTGGGTTTTGGACGGCATGGTGGAAACCAAGGCGCTGTCGCCGAGCGACCGTGCGGCACAGGTGTTTCCGGCGACGTTGCCGCCCGATCAGGCCCGCGCGCAGAACCAGACCACCGGGCCCAACGGGCTGATCGAGCGCCAGGTGACCAAAGAGCTGATGGAGCTGTTCAACATCGACGAGCAAACCCTGAACACCCAGGGGCTGCAGATCACTACGACGATCGACCCGAAGGCCCAGCAGGCCGCAGAGAAGGCGGTGTCGAAATACCTTGACGGGCAGGACCCCGACATGCGGTCCGCGGCGGTGTCGGTCGATCCGCACACCGGCGCGATACGCGCCTACTACGGCGGTTCGGACGCCAACGGTTTCGACTTTGCTCAGGCCGGGCTGCAGACCGGATCGTCGTTCAAGGTGTTCGCTTTGGTTGCCGCGCTGCAACAAGGTATCGGGCTGGGCTACCAGGTGGACAGTTCACCGCTCACCGTCGACGGGATCAAGATCACCAATGTCGACGGGGAGAGCTGCGGGACCTGCAATATCGCCGAGGCGCTGAAGCTTTCGCTGAACACCGCCTACTACCGGCTGATGCTCAAGCTCAAGGGGGGACCGCAGGCCGTCGCCGACGCCGCACATGAGGCGGGCGTCGCGACCAGCTTCCCCGGTGTCGCGCACACGCTGTCCGAGGACGGCAAGGGTGGACCGCCCAACAACGGAATTGTGTTGGGCCAGTATCAGACCCGGCCCATCGACATGGCATCGGCGTACGCCACACTGGCCGCGTCGGGTGTGTACCACCGGCCCCATCTGGTGCAAAAGGTCGTCAACGCCGAAGGCCAGGTGCTGTTCGATGCCGGCAACTCCGACAACAACGGCGAAAACCGCATCGACAAGGGCGTCGCCGACAACGTCACTGCCGCGATGGCGCCGATTGCCGGCTATTCGCGCGGGCACAATTTGGCCGGCGGGCGGCCCTCGGCCGCCAAGACCGGGACGGTGCAGCTTGGCGACACCCAGGCGAACAAGGATGCCTGGATGGTCGGATACACGCCGTCGCTGTCGACGGCCGTCTGGGTGGGCACCGTGCAGGACAATGTGCCGCTGGTGACGGCCTCCGGCGCGGAGGTCTACGGTTCGGGCCTGCCGTCGGACATTTGGAAGGCGACCATGGACGGCGCCCTTAAGGGCACCCCCAACGAGACCTTCCCCAAGCCGAGCGAAATCGGTGGCTACGCGGGCGTTCCCGCCGCCCCGCCCCCGCCGCCAT
>NZ_LQPV01000046.1:0-26350 GCF_002101935.1 Mycobacterium sp. IEC1808
CCAATTCCCCGACCGACTCCCACTATGACCCAAAGATGAACGGCCGCAACATCTTACACAGTTATCTTGACAGCCCCACTGCGTGACCGTGGCCACCTTCGCCAGCTCGACGTAATGCTCATCAGACCCCTCACCCGCGCGGGCGGCGATCACCCCGACCTGATCCAGCGACAACCGCCCCTGGCGCAACGCCGCGGTGCAGCGCGGAAACTCCTGCACCCGGCCCGCCACCGTGGCGATCGTGTGCGCGTTGGCCGGCGAGCAGCCGGTCTTCCAGGCCACCAACGCCGGGATCGACCGCGCCCCGGTATTACCCCACAATCCGTCGCGATCGATCTCGGCGACGATGTCCACAATGCGCCCATCAATCGCATTGCGTTGACCGCACAACTCCGCCAACTCCTCAAACAGCACCTCAAGACGCGTCGGCTCATTCACCACCCAAGCGCCAACAGCTGCGGTCGAAGACATGACCCCATCATCACAGCCAGGTACGACAAGTTTTCGGCCAAGCGGGACAACGAGATTGGCCGCCAGTGCGCAGATCTACATCACTGCGGGTGGCTGGCCACGTACTCCGCGGCGGGGATCGGCGACGAGGCGGCGTAGCCGATGGGCAACAGCACGTCGCCCGCGGTGGTGTTGCAGTAGACGTCCCAGCGGTAGTAGGCGGCAAAGGTGGCGGGATCGGACCCGATGAGGGCCGCGTATTGATCGACCGCGCGCACGTATTCGTTCGCGTGGTTGTACCGGTAGATGGCGTGATCGCGGTCGCCGGCAAAGCCATTGGCGGCCAGGTAGCGGCCCGCGGCCATGATGCTGTCGTGCGGCGAGTTGATGTCACCGCCCTGCCCGTAACTGGCAAATGTCCCGGGCAGGAACTGCATCGGCCCCTGCGCGCCGGCGGTGCTCACGCCGTGGATGCTGCCGAGGCGGGTCTCGACGAGGTTGATGGCGGCCAGGTAATTCCAGCCGACGCCGGATTCCGACTCCGCCTGGTGGTAGTAGCCCAGCAGCTCGTCGGCCGGGGCCGGCGGCTCGATGTTCCACGCGGGCAGCGTGTCCCGGACGGCCGTCATCGCGGTGAGCTGCCGGCGGGCGTCGACGTTGCGATCGTAGACATCGAGCAGCGATGCCGGGATCCGCGGTCGTATGGTCGCGTCCCATTCGGGGTGGCGCCCGATGACGCGATACGCCGCCTGCTCGCGGTGCGCCGCCGCCACCAACCCAGCCTCCCCCGTCGACGCGTCACGCAGCGCGTGCTCATCGGCGACGAGGTCGTCGGCCACTTGCGCGGGGTCCGACGCCAACTGGGGCTGCGCGCCGGCGCGGATGCTCGGCGCCGCGGGCCGCGTCATGGTCGTGGGGGATGCCGTTGGAGCCGCCGCCCCGGCCAGGGCGACCAGGATCGCGCCGAGGACAACCAGCGTGGCGCGCGGTTTACCGCTCACAGTGTGCCTCCCGTCCGATCCGACTCGGGGTAGCTCAACGGTAGCGACACGCGAGGCGGCCGTTATGCGCTGTCCCCGATTCGCGCGCCGGCGGCCGTCATCGGCTCGAGCGGCGGTTGCGGCGGGGTCGGCAAACTGGCTCCGGCGGCTTCGTCGCGGCCCAGCGCGATGGCGGCCGCCGCCATCGCCACCGCTGCGACGGCAAGGACCAGTGCCGCCGATCCCCGCACCGCCAGGTGCTCCCCGAGCACCACCACGCCGAGCACGACCGCGACGATCGGTTCGCCGACCAACATGATCGGTACGGACGCCTGCAACGCGCCGGCGTGAAACGCCGCCTGTTGCACCACGGTGAGCGCCGCGGCGAGCCCGACCAGCACATAAAGGGCCGGCACGGTCAGCAGCCCCTGCCACCCGGCCACGGCGAAGCGGTGCGTGCAGATCTTGGTCAGGACGGCGATCATGCCCAGCAGGACCGCCACCGGGACCGCCAGCAGCATGGCGCGGGGTCGCCCGGCGGCGCGTCGGGCCGCGGCGACGCACACGATCACCAGCGGCACGGTCATCGTCAGGGCGATCGTCCACGCGGGCACCGGGGCCCGGTTGTGGCCCTCGCGGGGCTGGCCGACGAGCACGAAGACGGCCAGGGCGGCGGTCAAGAGCGTCGCCCACCCCCAGTCGGCCCAACTGATGCGCTGGTGGCACAGCCTCGCGCTCATTGGCAGTGCGAACAGCAGCGACGACACCAGTAGCGGCTGGACCAAGAGCAAGGATCCGTGTGCCAGCGCCAGCGCTTGGAAGACGTAACCGGCGACCGCGGCGAGAGTGCCCGCCCACCACAGCGGTTCGCGGACCAGGGTGGTGGCCATCGTTGCCGACATGGCTTTGTCGTCAGGGACGCGGCGCGCGACGCGTTGCCGAACGACGATGCCGACCGCTGCCCAGAATGCGGCGAGCAACGCCGACACGATCGCCACTGCGTGCTGCGCCACCCACCCCATGGCCGGGTGCATACCCAGCATTCAAGCGGTGCGAACCTCGCCCGGCGAGAGGGCGCGACTCACTGGCAGAAGATCGTCGTCCCGACGCCACCCGGGCTATACGAGATGTACACGGGTTGTTCGAGGAAGGGCAGCGCCCCGGTGTTCGTCACGCACGAGCCGGCACCCGCGAACATCAGCGCCGAATTGGCGGTGCCGAAGGAATGAGAATCGTTCTACCCATTAAGGAATCGCCGATTCGATGTGACGGTTGGCGGACGAGATGGAAGCGTCAGATCACTGGTAGACGGTCGCGCCGCCCGTGGCGTAGTTGATGTAGACCGGGTGCTCCGCGAAAATCAGGTTCCCGGTGTTCATCAACCCGCTCGAGATCGGCGTCGGGAAGTAATCCCCGTTGTAGGTGTACGAGTACAGCAGGTGCGTACCGCTGGCGTCGAAGACCTGAATCAGGTCGCCTGGGTGCGCGCCAATGCCCGCCGGCAGGGTTCCTTCCACGCCGCCGGAGTCGACAATCGACGCGACGGATTGCAGCGGCCCGCTACCGACCTTCACATCAAGGTTGGTAATCGGCATCTGCGGAAGATTCGCCAACACAGGATTCGCGATCGTCGGCGGCCCACTGAACTGCAGATAAGGATTGGCGGCGGTTTGATTGATCAGCAGGCCTGAATTGTAGGGCGACGGCAGCGCCTGGAGCGGAATGCTCGGACCGGGGCCGCCGGCGTTCGGTCCGACCCCCAGAACCCCGGAGGCGCCGTCGGAAGCGAAGAAGGACTGGAACGTCAGGCCGTTGGTCATGGCGGACTGGATGGACACCGGGAACGCCAGGAACTCGACGTTGACGGGGGTGGACGCGGTCGTCAGCCCGCCGCCGAAATTCACCGGCGCGTTGTAGGTCAGGTAGAGGTAATCGAGCCCGCCGCTGTACCCCCCAATGCCGCCTCCGATGGGGAGGCCGAGCTGCAGCACGCCCAACAGCCCGCCGACCTTCGTGAACGGGATCACGAGGCCGGCGGAGCCGGTGTCGACCAGCAACGGCACGGCGGATCCGGTGCCGACGGAGGCGTTCACCAACGGCTCGGTGCCGGCGAATACCGTCAGCGGGGCGGTTGCCGTTGTGGAGTTCGCTATCGTCGCGCTGGTGCCGAGCGACTGCGGCCCGGTCGGGATCAGCTGACGGCCGAACAAGATGTCGGTCGGGAAATTGATGATGTCGGCGGCGTAGGTTTCCAACGCCTGGACAGGGTTCCCGAGTGGGTTGCTGGCCGCGGAGGTCAGCGAACCGATTGCGGCCGGGGCGGCGGCCGCCGGGTTGAAGGGGCCGGCAATCGCGGCGGACGCCTGCGCCGGCAGCGCCTGCAGCGCGGACGACCAAGACGACAGCTGGGCCGCGGCCGCCGAAACCCCGCCGTGGTAGCCGACCATCGCGGAGACGTCCTGGGCCCACATCTCCTCGTATGCGGCTTCCGTGGCGGCGATCGCGGGCGCGTTTTGCCCGAACAGGTTGGAGAACACCAGCTGCACCAGCTGGCTCCGGTTCGCGTCGACCACCAGGGGATGCACCGTGGCTGCCAGGGCGGATTCGAACTCGCCGGCCACCACCTGGGCCTGCAGGGCGGCCGTCTGCGCATGCGCCGCCGCCGCGCTGAGCGACGCCGAGTACTGCGCCGCGGTCGACAGCATCGCCGCCGAGGCGGGCCCCTGCCAGGCGTCGGCGGCCAAACCGGAGGTGATCGAGGAGAACGACTGCGCCGCGGTACCGAGTTCTGCGGCAAGCCCATCCCACGCCGCGGACGCGGCCAGCATGGGTGTCGGCCCTGCGCCGGAATGGAGCAGAGAAGAAATAATCTCTGGCGGTGACGTCAGAAAACTCATCCCCCGGGTGTCCTTCCCTGTGCCCCACGACCACGCATTTTCACCGGGGACGGGCCTTCAGGCCACCAGCCGGTACGCCAGACTCTAGGGAAAACCGGGCCAAAATTCTCGGTATTTACCAAACGTTTCCGCGGCGACGGCCCTGGGCACCGACCGCGACTACCGTGGCACCGTGAGTGACCGTCAACAACGCGCGATGTCCTTCGGGTCGATTGCCGAAAACTACGACGGACTGCGGCCCCAACCCCCGCCGGATGCGGTGAACTGGCTGGTCCCGTCCGGATGCGGGGTGGCCGTCGATGTCGGTGCGGGCACCGGACTGTTCACCCGGGCGTTGCTGGGCAAGGCCGCGCAGGTCGTCGCCGTCGAACCGGACGCGCGGATGCGGAAGGTCCTCGCGGCCCGATCTCCCGGCGTGCGCGTCGTCGAGGGCCGCGGCGAGTCGATTCCGCTGCCCGACGCCTCCGCGGACGCGGTGTTCGTCTCGTCGGCGTGGCACTGGATGGACCCCGAGCGCGCCGTGCCGGAGATCGGTCGAGTACTGCGCGACGGCGGTCGGCTCGGCCTGATCTGGACTAGCCGGGACCGCGAGGTGGGCTGGGTGCGCGACCTCGACCGGCTGCCCGGCGACGAGGCCTCCGACGCCGAGTCGGCCGACCGGGCTCGCCGGCGACTGGACGTCGTCCTCCCGTTGCCGACGACGTTCCGCAACTTCGCCCGCGAGACGTTCCGATTCACGCGAACCATGACGATCGACGACGCCGTCGCGATGCTGGGGACCTACAGCAGGTTCCTCGTCGCTTCCCCCGAAGACCGTGCGCGGCGGCTGACCGAAGCGCGGGCGGCCCTGGCGGCGCGGTTCCCCGGTGCCGACACGGTCGAGATGCCGATGCAGGCGCGCTGTTGGCGGGCCGATCGGCTCGCGCGCGGCGACGGGATTTGAGGCACCGCATGCGCCGCCGTCGTCGCGGGTGTGTCAGCATTTGGAAATGAATTCACCCAGGCTTGCCCGCATCGCTGGAGTGTCGGCCGTGACGGCGTGGGCGGCGCTGAGCGCGCCGATCGCCATCCCGGTCGCGTCCGCGGATCCCTGCACCGACGTCGCGGTGGTCTTCGCCCGTGGCACCCACCAGGAGCCCGGCCTCGGAAACATGGGGCAGGCGTTCGTCGACTCGCTCACTGCACAGCTCCCTGGGCGCTCCGTCAGCTCTTACGCCGTCAATTACCCGGCGAACGACGACTATCACAACAGCGCGTCGGCCGGCTCCAACGACGCCAGCGCGCACATCCAGGACGTCGCCGCCAGCTGCCCCAACACGAAAATGGTGCTCGGCGGGTACTCCCAGGGCTCGACCGTGATCGATCTCGCCAGCCAGACCCTGCCGGGCCCGGTGGCCGACCACGTCGCCGCCGTCGCCCTGTTCGGTGAGCCATCCAGCGGGTTCTCCAGCATGTTGTGGGGCGGCCAGCCGCTTCCGACGATCAGCCCGGTGCTGGTCGGTCGGACCATCAGCCTGTGCGCGCCCGACGACCCGATCTGCTCCCCGGGCGGCAACATCTTTTCGCACATGTCGTACATCGACTCCGGCATGGTCAACCAGGCCGCGACGTTCGCCGCCAACAAGATCGGTCAGGCGCCCGCCCGGGCACAGAACGGCTAGCGGCCTCCGAGCCACCCGACTGTGAGATCCCTTGTAGCGGTTCGGATCCTGATCGCCGTGGTGCTCGGCGTCGCGGTCGCAGTCGCGGTGGGCAATACCATCGGCTGGCGATTTGCCCTCGTCGGCTGGGTCGTCACCGCCGGCGTGTATGTGGTGTGGACGTGGCTCCTGTTGGGCGGCATGGACGCCGACCGCACCCGCGAATACGTCACCCGCGAGGACCCCACCCGCTGGATCGCCGACACCGTCGTCGTGTCGGCAAGCCTCGCCAGCCTGGTCGGGGTGGCCTATGTGGTCGCCGCCGGGTCGCGCTCCGGCGCCGCGGCCGTCGTCGCCGCCCTGCTGGGCATCCTGTCCGTCTCGGCGTCCTGGTTCGCGGTGCACACGCTGTTCACCGTGCACTACGCGCGGCTCTACTACTCGGACGAACCGGGCGGGATCAACTTCCACGACCCGGAGCCGCCCCGGTTCAGCGATTTCGCGTATCTGGCCTTTACCGTCGGCATGACCTATCAGGTGTCGGACACCGAGATCGGGCTGACGTCCATCCGGTCGACGGTGTTGCGCCAGGCGCTGCTGTCCTATCTGCTTGGCGCCGTTGTCCTTGCGGTCACCATCAATTTGATCGCCGGGCTGGGCTCCAAGGTGTGATCCGCGGCTAATCTGGCTGGCATGGCCATCGAGTCCACCATGCTCGCCCTCGGCACCCCCGCGCCGCCCTTCTCGCTCCCCGAGCCGGCCACCGGCGCCACGGTCAGCCTCGACGACCTCACGGGCCCCGCGCTGGTCGTCACCTTCATCTGCAACCACTGCCCGTACGTCAAGCACGTCGCCGCCGGGCTCGCCGCGCTGGGCCGCGACCTGGCGGACCAGGGCGTCGCGATGGTCGGCATCTCCAGCAACGACGTCGTCACCTACCCGCAGGACGGGCCCGAGCAGATGGTGGCCGAGGCCCGTGCCCACGGCTGGACGTTCCCCTACCTGTACGACGAGACCCAGGACGTCGCGCGCGCCTTCTCGGCGGCCTGCACGCCCGACACTTTCGTCTTCGACGGCGAGCGCCGCCTTGTCTACCGCGGACAGCTCGACGATTCCCGCCCGGGGAACGACAAGCCGGTGACGGCCGCCGACGTGCGGGCGGCGGTCGACGCGGTGCTCGCCGGGCGGCCGGTGGACGCCGATCAACGCCCGTCGATCGGGTGTGGCATCAAGTGGCGTTCAGCCTGATTCGCGCGTTTGGGCGCCGTGTTGGCGGGTATCGCAACACCAGCCATGACCGCGCAACCCCCCGATCCCGATCCGACGCAAACGCCCGACCTCGAGCGGGGCGGAGGCGTCACGCCCGGCGCGACACCGCCGGCCGCGCCGCAGACCTCGGGTGTGGCCGAGCCTCAACCGCCCAATCGCCGGCGATTCACTCCCGGGGCCACGCTCACGGTCATCGCGGTCTGTGTCTTCGTCGTGGCGTTCGCCGCGGTGGCGGTGCTGCTCGTCATGAAAATACTCGGGCTGACGGGCTGACTAGGCACCGATGGTGACGGGGTCACCGACCCGAATGACGCCCTGCCGAACCACCTCCAGGTACGCCCCCGCGCATGGCTGCGGTCCGTGACCGCCTGTGTCCCAACGGTTCTCGGCCGCGGGAATGCGAAGCGCGTGCGGGGCTCGCGGCAACGGGCCGTGCTCCAGCGTGGGCACCACGCACCGTGAGGTGGCAGTCAGGGCTCGCAGCCGTACCTCCCCGACCACTATTTCCCTTCCCGCCCAATCATTTTCGGCATAGGGGGGATGCCCCGGTGGCGTCGCGATCACCAGGTTGGGCCGGTAGCGCAGCGCCTCCACGTCGATGTGCTGGAGGGTGGCCGTGGTGATCGCATGCAGCGGGGCCTCGTCGGTGAACGAGTCGCCCGGGGTCGCCTGAGCGATCTCGAGGATGCGGCCGCCGACCTCGGCATCCAACCCGAGCTCCAGCAGCTGCTCGGGATCCGGGCGTTCCAGCGTGGCGCCCTGCGGTCGCTGCCTGACCAGTCGCACCGTCCGTCCCAGCAGCCGCGACAGCACGTCGTCGATGTCGGGGTCATCGGCGGTGACGTCGGTCCCGTCGGGCAGCCTGATCGTGACCCGACCGGTGCCGGCGTGCGCGGTGCACTTCAGCAGCCCGCGCCAGAGCCGCGCCTGTTTGGCGCTGGCCACGTGGCCGGTTTCGGTGTCGACGAGCGCCAGTCGCCGGTCCCCCTCGGCTCCGCCTTCGTCGACGAACAGGGAGTCCACGGTTTCGCCGAGCATCGACTTCACCGGGTAGCGGCGCAAGCTCTCCACCCGCATGTGCACTTTCCCCCGCGAGAGACCCGTCGTTCACCGTCAGGGACGACAGTAGTGCGGTCGCGGCGGCCGGGTGTCGACTAACCCGGGCAGTAGGTCGATTCCGCGGCGCTGACCCAGCCGGTCATGTCCGCGAACGAGAAGCCCTTCGAGCTCATGCCGGAGTGCAAGTCGGCGGCGATCGCATCGGGCGTCTTGCCGGCCATCCGGTCGGCGCAGACCGCATGCCCCAGTGCGATCATGTCGGAGTCACCCGACGAGGGCCAGCTGAATCCGAGGTTTTTCAGTTTCGCGAGGTATGCGTCGTCCGTCGAGTCGGCCGATGCAATCGCGGTGCTTGCTGTCAGGGCAGCGCCAACCATCACGGGAATTGTCAGTTTGGCCAGCCAGCGAGGTGCAGACATTTCATGCCCTTCTTTTCTTGTCGGCGTTCAGGTGCCGTCAGTATATGGTCGTCCGGCCCGGCATGAATATTAAAAACTTCGAAACTCGTGGCCAGACGGTCGACCGGCCTGAATGAGCGATGCCTCGGCCGGTGACCACGATCGAGGCGCGGCCGACTTTTCAAGGCCTTCGCGAGTTGGCGAGAATGCAACGCCGCCGAATACACCGCGTAACCAACCGGTGCATACCTTCATTTGCTGTCAAAAGGCAACTGTTGCCGTGGCCGACGATTTACTAGGGAATCTGAGACAGGAGTTTCTTCTTCTGTTCGGTGAATTCCTCGTCGGTGAGGATTCCCGCGTCGCGCAGCGAGGCCAGCTCACGAAGCTCGGCGGCGACGCTCGTGACCGGGCCCCCGGCCGGGGCTTCCAGCGGCGCCTTCTTGTCGGCGGTCGGCGCCCCGATCCGCTCTCGGCGGGCCGGGGCACCGCCCCCGCCACCGGTGCCGGCCATCGCGCGCCCGGCCATGCCCGCCAGGGCCATCTGGCTGAACAGGCTGCCCATGCTCCCCGTCGAGGCCTCGGCGGCGGCGCCCATGCTGGTCGCCGGCAATGCGACCGCCAAGGGCCGTATCATCGTCGTCTCGGCAGCCCAGGCCGGTGGAACTGACAGGGCCCCAATGGTTTTCGCTTCGGCGAGGCCAGCCGTTGCCGCCGACCCGCCGGCTAGGTTTGTGATCACCGGGAACGGCGAGGGGGGCACCGGTTCCGAGCCGGGCCACGCCTGTATTCCCGCCCAGCCGCTGACGATGTCGTCGGTGTGGATACCGACGTAGTACCCGGCGACGTCGTAGGGAAGGGCGGTGGTGCCGAGCACCGTGTCGGCGCTGAGGCCCGCCGCGCTCAATTCGGGGTCGATGAAAACACCACTCAAGTTGGCCAGCACGGCCAGCAGGTCGAGCGGCCCGGCCTGGGCGGGGGTGGCCGCAAGGCTGGTCAGCGCGTTGGGTACCGCCGCGATGGCCTGCACGCTGGACACGGCGCTCTGCGCGCTTCCGGGGGAGGTGCCGGTGGCTTGCGCCACCGCCGCGGCCTGCGCGGCCGGCCCGGCGGAACTGGTGTTTCGCGGGGGCGGCGCGAACGGCGTCAGGGTCGTCGCCAACGCCGATGCGGCGGCATAGCCGTACATGGCGGCGGCGTCCTGGGCCCACATCTCGGCGTACTGCGCCTCGGTGGCGGCGATCGATGGGGTGTTCTGACCGAAGATATTGGTCGCGACCAGTGCCAGCAGCAGGCTGCGGTTGGCCGCGACCACCGGCGGCGGAATCGTCTCCGCGAACGCCGTCTCGTAGGCGCCGGCGGCGGCCTTGGCCTGGTTGGCGGCCTGCTCGGCCTGCGCGGCGGAGGTTCTCGTCCACGCCAGGTACGGGGCGGCCGCAGCGGCCATCAACCCCGAGGTCGGGCCCAGCCAGGGACCGGCGGTCAGCGCCGCCACCTCCGATTGGTAGGAACTCGCCGCCGCGTGCAGGGCGGCGGCCAGCCCGTCCCAGGCCGTCGCGGCGGCCAGCAGCGGTCCCGAGCCGGGGCCGGTGTACATCCGGGCGGAGTTGATCTCGGGCGGTAATGCCGCGAAGTCCATGTCGTTCCCTCCGATCGAGCCAAACGCCGCCAGGACACGGACGGCTTCCCGACCAGTTGGGCGGCGCGGCCGAATCGGACCGGCAAACGATTGCACTTCCCCCAGTAGTACCTGTCCGGCACGTGAACTTGGCTAATACCCCGTCAAACGGCAGTGTTAACGGGTGGTGTAGGACGGCGGCCCCTGTGCGACCGCGGATCGGGTCGTGTAGAAGAGTCTGGTGGACGCGCCGCAGCCCAAACCGTTCGACACGCCGAGGTTGCGCGAAGCGATGGTCAGCCGCGTGTACCGCCGATCGATGGCCGAGGGCCAGATTTCGGTGCCCGCCGTTCCCGGCATGATCGACGAGTACGCCCAGTTGTGCGCCAACCTGTGCGCGACGCTGGGTGTGCCGTACACGCCCGAACAAGCTCGTCAGCTCAACAAGGTGCTGGAGACCGAGTTGGCGAAGGCCTTCAAGGCCTCCCAGCGTTCGGAGATCATCATCTCGTTTCAGGTTCCCTTCGGAACGGGTCTGAATTACCGCGTCAATGCCGAATGGCGCACCGTCGAGGCCGACTACGACAACTGGGTCGAGACCCGGCCGGCGCCCCTGTTCGGCGCCGAACCCGACGCGCGCGTGCTCGCGCTGGCTTGCGAGGCGGCCGACCCGGCGAGCTGTCGGGTACTGGACGTCGGCGCTGGAACCGGGCGCAACGCGGTGGCCCTGGCGCGGCGCGGCTACCCCGTGGACGCCGTGGAGATGGCGCCGAAATTCGCCGAGCTCATGCGCGCGGACGTGGAACGCGAATCGCTCGGCGTGCGCGTCATGCAGAGCGACGTCTTCACCGCCATGGAGGGCGTCCGCGACGAGTACCAGCTGATGGTCCTCTCCGAGGTGGTGCCCGACTTCCGTACGCCGCACGAATTGCGCGGCGTGTTCGAACTCGCCGCCGATGTGTTGGCCCCGGGCGGGCGCCTGGTGTTCAACACGTTCCTGCCGCGGCCCGGCTATACCCCCGACCGAGCCGCGATCGAACTCGGGCAGCAGTGCAACACGATGATCTTCACCCGTGACGAGGTATCGAACGCGGCGGCCGGGCTGCCTTTCGACCTCGTCGCCGACGATTCGGCCTACGATTACGAGAAGGCCCACCTGCCGGAGGGCGCCTGGCCCCCGACCGGTTGGTTCGAGAGCTGGGCCAGCGGCCTCGACGTCTTCGACATCCCGCGCGATCAGTCCCCGATCGAGTTGCGCTGGCTGGTCTATCAGAAGACGGCCTGAGGGCCTACCCCGAGTACACGTTCGGCGCGCTACGGGTCAGATCCCTGGTCGCCGGCCCTTCCAGCAGGGTGCCGTCCGGGGCGAAGCGCGACCCGTGTAGCGGGCATTCCCACGCCTGGTCGGCGTCGTTCCAGTTGACGATCCCACCCAGGTGCGGGCACACCGGCGAAACGCGGTGCTCGGTGCCGTCCACGCGGCAGCGGGCCTCCAGGTGCCACGGGGGCCCGCTCACCACGCCGCCCTCGCCGTTGACGGGGCTGCGGCGGCCGGTGCGTATCGCAGGGGTGATCCAACCCTTCGCCAGGTCGAAGCCCACCTCGAGGTTGGCCTGCAGCGCCATCAGCAAGCCCGACAGCTCGTGCGGGCTCCAGCTGGCGAACGCGCCGGCCCAATCCATCCGCCCGCCCAGGATGCGGCTGGACAACGCCAACGCGGCCGCGGGGCCGTTGGTCATGCCCCACTTGTTGAAACCCGTTGCGACGAAGATGGTTTCGGTGTTCGGCAGGATGGGGCCGACATACGGCAGGTAGTCGATGGGCGTGTAGTCCTGCGCCGACCAGAAATGGGTCTGCACGGACCCCGGGTAGTGTTTGCGCGCCCACGACGAGAGTTCCTGCAACGACTTCGACGGGCTCTTCTTGCGGCCCACCGTGTGGCCGGCCCCGCCGACGATTAGCCGCTCGCCGTCCGCGACGGGCGCGTAGCGGACCGAACGGGTCGGCGAGTCGGTGGAAATCATCATCGGCCGGGTGATGTTGCCGGGGACCTTGAACGCCAGGCAGTAGGACCGGCTTGGCTTCACGCGTGCGAAATAGCCGCCGCGATCCAGGATCGGGATTCCGGTGGCGAGCACCAGCTGCCCGGCCTGCAGCTCGACGTCGTGGCGCGCGGCGTCGTTGACGTGCACCCGCACCCCCTTGCCGCGCCAGGACACCCGCCGCACCCGGGTGTGCTCGACCAGCCGCCCGCCGCGGCCGAGGAGCTCGGTGGCCAGCGAGTCGAGGAAAGGCATGGGGTCGAACTGGGCCTGGTCGGGCAGCCGCACGCCGCCGTGGTACGGAAACGGCACGTCGGCGGCGTCGTCCCACACGGCGCCCAGGCCCACCGCCTGGCAGGCCGCCAACTCCGCGCGCGCGGACAACACGCCCCGAGCCGACTGGGCGTAGGTATAGGCGTCCTCGCGCTGCACGGCGACGCCGTTCGACTCGCAGTGCTGCAGCACCCACTCCTGGCCTTCGCGATTGCCGTCGACGTAGGCGCGGGCCACGTCCAGCCCGTGCCTGGGCAGGATCTTCGACAGCTGGCTGCCCTGAAGCAAACTGATCTTCGCCGTGGTGTTTCCCGTCGCGCAGGAACCGACCGTGCGGGCCTCGACCACCAACACGTCCTTGCCCGCGCGGGCGAGCAGGACGGCGGTCATCAGACCGGTGATCCCGGCGCCGACGACGATGACATCGGCGGAGCGCGGGCCGTCCTCAAGCCGGCTTGCGGTCCAGGTCGGGTCTGCGCGGTCGGATAGCCATAAAGAAGTCACGGCTGGGCTGATACCCCCGCAGCGTCGACGGAAACTGCGCGCCGCCCGCGGAATGGCTGTCACGCCTTGTTGAGCTGTGCTTTCGCCTCCTTCAGCGATTCGGCGGCCGCGTGGCTGGCGCGCTTCGCCTTGCCGTAGGCGGCCTCGGCCTTGTCGAGTTCACGCTCGGCCTTGCGCAGGGTCGCGATCGCCTCGTCGCGCCGTTGCCGGGCCGCGTCGCGTTCGGCTTGCCGCTTCGAGACGGCGTCGTCGGCGGCGGCTTGGGCTTGCTCGGCGTCGGTGACGGCCGCGGTCAACTTCTCCCGGCGCCGCTCCGCGGCCGTCTGCGAACGCTTCGCCGGCCGGGCCGGCGCCGCGTCGCCGAACCCGCCGAAACCCGACCATCGCTCGGGCTTGGCCAATCGGCCGAGTCGCTCCCTGACCTCGGGGTCGGCGATCGCGGCTTGCAGGGTGGCGGTCACGTCCTCGCGCACCGACGCGGACGGGCGCTTGACGTCGGCCGCTTCGAACGCGGCGCGCGCGAGCCCCTCGATCAGCTTGTGTTGCTCGGCGGACAGCGCCCGGATGCGTTCGCCGTCCATCGCGGCGTGCGCGTCGCGCAGGCGGTCACCGAGGTCGGCGAGGCGTTTCTTGGTGTCCTTCTGCGAGAGCGCGATCCGGTTGACGATCCAGGCCGCGGCGGTGGGTTTGCGCGCCGCGGAGATGCTTTTTGCGGCCGCCGCGTCACCGCGGTCCTTCGCGGCTTTGGCCAGTCTGTTGCGTTCGGCGGTGAAAGCCTCCGGCTCGGTCCAGTACAGACTGTCGAGTTCGTCGTCGGCCATGACCCCATGATCCTCCGCACGAGCGACGCGGCCCGCGCCACGTTTCAGGGCGTACGCCCCTGGCTATTTGATCCACATGATCGCCCCTCGCCCGGCAGTTGGCTGGCTGCGCCCGCTCCTGTTCGCGGTGTTGCTCGTGGCCGGGGTGGTGGGCGCGATCCAGCTGGCAACGTCGGTCAGGTGCCCGCACGGCGCGTGCCCCGGCTCCGGCGCGAAAGAGCCTGGCGCGGCTCGGATAACGATCACGCCCGGACCCAACGCGCACGACGTCGACCCGGTCGCGCCGGTCATGGTGAAGGCCGACGCGGGGACGCTGACGGACGTTCGCATGGTCAACGAGAGCGGCAAACCGATCGAGGGCATCACCACCCCGGACAACACCGCCTGGAAGCCCACCGTGCCGCTGGGATACGGGCGCACCTACACGCTGACCGTCACTGCCCGCGGGCCCAACGGCGTTGCGGCAACGCAGGTCTCGTCGTTCTCGACGCTGCGTCCGTCCAACCAGACCAAGGTTTCGTTCACCACCACCTCGGAGGCCGCGCTGCACGACGGCGGCACCTACGGCGTCGGAATGGTGGTCGTCGCCCACTTCGACGAACAGATCACCGACCGGGCCGCCGCCGAGCGACGGCTGAGTGTGACCACCAACCCGCCGGTGCAGGGCTCATGGTTCTGGGTCGACAGCCAAAACGCCCACTGGCGGCCCGAGCACTACTACGCCCCGGGAACGACCGTCACCGCCGAAGCCAAGATCTACGGAATTGCCTTGGGCGACGGGCTGTTCGGGCAAGACGACACGCGGGTGTCGTTCCGGATCGGCGACGCGCACATATCCATCGCCGACGACGCCACCAAACAGGTCAGCGTCTTCGACAACGGCAAACTGGTCCGCACCATGCCCACCTCGATGGGGATGGGCGGAACCGAGGACGTCGGCGGTCGCACCATCTCGCTGTGGACCCCGCCGGGCATCTACACCGTGATCGACAAGGGCAACCCCGTCGTGATGGACTCCTCGACGTTCGGCCTGCCCAAGAACTCACGCCTCGGCTACCGCGAGACCATCAACTACGCGACCAAGATCAGCACCGACGGCATCTACCTGCACGAGCTCGACGCAACGGTGTGGGCCCAGGGCCACCGGGACACCTCGCACGGCTGCCTGAACCTCAACGCCGACAACGCGAAGTGGTTCTACGACTT
Source organism: Mycobacterium sp. IEC1808 (assembly GCF_002101935.1). Lineage (NCBI taxonomy): Bacteria > Bacillati > Actinomycetota > Actinomycetes > Mycobacteriales > Mycobacteriaceae > Mycobacterium > Mycobacterium sp. IEC1808. Next base: position 15,158 of record NZ_LQPV01000046.1, read on the forward strand.
CTCCGTACCCGGGGACGTCGTCGAGGTCCGCAACAGTGGCGGGCCGCCGTTGACGCTGGCCCAGAACGGCGACTGGACGCTGAGCTGGGACCAGTGGCGCAACGGCAGCGCCCTGAAGCCGGCTTCCTAAGTTTGCAGAGTCGCACTCTGGCGCAACGTCATTCGGCCCGACGCACCGACCGGATGGGCACGGTTCACCGCCTATTCGGCGGCTCGCCCCCGGGAAAGTCTTGACTGATTCCAAATAAGAGTGTGATATGGACCACGTGTCCTCATCGGCGAGTTACGCGGACCGGCTGCGTATGGCCGACCTGCGCGTGACCCGGCCGCGGGTCGCCGTGCTCGAGGCGGTGCACGCCCACCCCCATGCCGACACCGACACGATCTTCAACGCCGTACGCGGGGATCTGCCCGACGTTTCCCGCCAGGCCGTCTACGACGTGCTGAGCGCGCTGACCGCCGCGGGCCTGGTACGGCGGATCCAGCCCCTGGGCCTGGTCGCCCGCTACGAATCTCGCGTCGGCGACAACCACCACCATGTCGTCTGCCGCTCGTGCGGGGTCATCAACGACGTCGACTGCGCGGTCGGCGAGGCGCCGTGCTTGACCCCGTTGGACGACAACAACGTTCTGGATGGCTTCGTCCTCGATGAGGCCGAGGTCATCTACTGGGGCATGTGCCCCGACTGCTCGACGGCAGAGTCCTGATCACTCCCGTGATCGCAGCCCGCATTACACCCACCGGAAAGGAATGCTGTGTCAACATCTGACAGCCGCCCACCCCACGACGACACCAAGACGACGAGCAACAGCGAGAGCGAAAACCCGGCAATCCCTTCCCCCAAACCGAAATCGCACGCGCCCCTGACGAACCGGGACTGGTGGCCCGACCAGATCGACGTGTCGACGCTGCATCCGAACCACCCCGATGCCAGCCCGTACGGTGAAGATTTCAACTACGCCGAGGAGTTCGCCAAGCTCGATGTCGAGGCGCTCAAGCGCGACGTGTTCGAGGTCATGACCACCTCGCAGGACTGGTGGCCCGCCGATTACGGCCACTACGGCGGCCTGTTCATCCGGATGAGCTGGCACGCCGCCGGCACCTACCGGATCTTCGACGGCCGCGGCGGCGGCGGCCAGGGCATGCAGCGCTTCGCCCCGCTCAACAGCTGGCCGGACAACGTCAGCCTGGACAAGGCCCGCCGGCTGCTGTGGCCGGTCAAGAAGAAGTACGGCAACAAGATCTCCTGGGCCGACCTGATCATCTTCGCCGGCAACTGTGCCCTGGAGTCCATGGGATTCAAGACCTTCGGTTTCGGCTTCGGCCGCGAAGACGTTTGGGGGCCCGAAGAGATCCTGTGGGGTGAAGAAGACACCTGGCTCGGCACCGACAAGCGCTACTCCGGCGAGCGTGACCTCGCCCAGCCCTACGGCGCGACCACCATGGGTTTGATTTACGTGAACCCGGAGGGCCCCGAAGGCAAGCCGGACCCGGTCGCCGCGGCGATCGACATCCGGGAGACGTTCGGCCGGATGGCGATGAACGACGAGGAAACCGCCGCGCTGATCGTCGGCGGCCACAGCTTCGGCAAGACTCACGGCGCCGGTCCTGGCGACCTGGTGGGCCCCGAGCCGGAGGCCGCCCCCATCGAGCAGCAGGGGCTGGGCTGGAAGAGCTCCTACGGCACCGGCGTGGGCAAGGACGCCATCACCAGCGGCCTGGAGGTGGTCTGGACGCCCACCCCGACCAAGTGGGACAACACCTTCCTGGAGACCCTGTACGGCTACGAGTGGGAGCTGACCAAGAGCCCCGGCGATGCCTGGCAGTTCGTCGCCAAGGACGGCGCGGGTGCGGGCACCATCCCGGACCCGTTCGGCGGGCCGGGCCGCGCGCCGACGATGCTGGTCACCGACATCTCGATGCGTGAATCGCCCATCTACCGCGACATCACCCGTCGCTGGCTCGATCACCCCGAAGAGCTGGCGGACGCGTTCGCCAAGGCCTGGTACAAGCTGCTGCACCGCGACATGGGGCCGATCAGCCGCTACCTCGGGCCCTGGGTCGCCGAGCCGCAGCTGTGGCAGGACCCGGTTCCGGCCGTCGACCACGAGCTGGTCGACGAGAACGACGTCGCCACCCTGAAGAGCAAGGTGCTCGACTCCGGCCTGACCGTGCCGCAGCTGGTCAAGACGGCCTGGTCGGCGGCGTCGAGCTACCGCCGCACCGACAAGCGGGGCGGCGCCAACGGGGCGCGGCTGCGCTTGGAGCCGCAACGCAACTGGGAGGTCAACGAGCCCTCCGAGCTGGACAAGGTGCTGCCCGTGCTGGAGAAGATCCAGCAGGACTTCAACGCGTCGGCTTCGGGCGGCAAGAAGATCTCGCTGGCCGACTTGATCGTGTTGGCCGGCTCGGCGGCGGTGGAGAAGGCCGCCAAGGACGCCGGCTACGAGATCGCGGTGCACTTCGCGCCCGGGCGCACCGATGCCTCGCAGGAGAGCACCGACGTGGAGTCGTTCGCGGTGCTCGAACCGCGGGCCGACGGGTTCCGCAACTACATCCGCGCCGGCGAGAAGGCGCCGCTGGAGCAGCTGCTGGTGGAGCGGGCCTACCTGCTCGGTGTGACCGGGCCCGAAATGACGGTGCTCGTCGGCGGGCTGCGTACCCTCGGCGCGAACCACGGCGGCAGCAAGCACGGCGTGTTCACCGACCGGCCCGGCACGCTGACCAACGACTTCTTCGTCAACCTGCTCGACATGGACAACGCGTGGAAGGCGTCGGAGACGGCGGAGAACGTCTACGAGGTCGTCGACCGCAAGTCGGGACAGAAGAAGTGGACGGCCACGGCCAACGACCTCGTGTTCGGGTCGAACTCGGTGCTGCGCGCGCTGTCGGAGGTCTACGCCCAGGACGACAACCAGGGGAAGTTCGTCGAGGACTTCGTCGCGGCCTGGGTGAAGGTCATGAACGCCGACCGGTTCGACCTGAAGTAGCAGCCGGATAGCAAGCGACGCCCCGCGGGCACCAGGCTCGCGGGGCGTCGGCTATTCCGAGCGAACCGTGAGGCCAGCCACACTATTACCCACCGGTAACCTACGAAGGCGTAAGTTATGTACCAATGGCTAATGGCCGATGCGTCCGACTACCGAAGCTGGGTAAACGGTGACATGAGCGAATTGAAGTATCTCGAACTTCACGGAGACCAGATTGCCTACCGGGATGCCGGCGACGGACCTGCCGTCTTGTTCATTCACGGCATGGCCGGCAGCTCCGCGACGTGGCATGCGATCATTCCGCAGCTGTCGAAGAAATACCGCGTCATCGCGCCGGACCTGCTCGGCCACGGCATGTCCGCGAAGCCGCGTGGCGACTACTCGCTGGGAGCCTTCGCCGTCTTTCTGCGCGACCTGCTCGACGAACTCGGGGTGGACCGGGCAACCGTGATCGGGCAGTCTCTCGGCGGCGGCATCGCGATGCAATTCGCCCACCAGCACCGGGAGCATTGCGAGCGGCTGGCCCTCATCGGCAGCGGTGGCCTCGGGCCCGACCTCAGCCCCGTGCTAAGGATCCTGTCGGCACCGGGCGCCGAATTCGTATTGCCCGTCGTCGCACCGCAGCCGGTGCTGAACCTCGGCAACAAGCTGGGTTCCTGGCTGACCTCGGCCGGGGTTCAGTCGCCGCGAGCCGGTCAGATGTGGCACGCCTACTCCTCGCTGTCCGATCGACGGACCCGCCAAGCCTTTTTGCGGACGTTGCGCTCAGTGGTGGACTACCGCGGTCAGGCGGTCAGCGCTTTGAACAAGATCCACCTCACTGCTGGGATGCCCGTCGTGCTGATCTGGGGCGACCAGGACCGGATCATTCCCGTGGCCCACGCCTACGCTGCCCATGATGCGCTGGACGGCAGTCGGCTCGAGGTGCTCGAGGGAATCGGGCACTTTCCTCATGTGGAGGCTCCATCGGCTGTGGCGGAGATCCTGGAGGACTTCATCGCGTCGACGACCCCGTCGGCCCCCGAGAGGAACGCTGACGGTTCGGTTCACCTAGGGATGTAGCGGGGATCTAGCGCCAAATCAGCGCGGAAGGTCCCACTGGCCGTAGTCGGCGGCGAGGACATCGTCGATGTCCACGTTGATCCCGCCCAGCAGCGGGCTGGGGTTGGACGGGCTGTTGACCACGGTCTGATACAGCACCGCCGCGGGTTCGCGCTCCCCGTTCGACCACGACCTGGTCTGCCAGGCCCAGCGGTGGCCCGGCGTGGTCGAGTTGCCGATGACGCCGTCGCGGATCGCCCAGCCGCACGCCCGGGCATGCCCGTAGATGCCGGTGCGGCCCACACCCAACACCGAGTTGATGCCCCGAAACCATTGCACCGCAGGGCCATTCCAGGTGTTCTCGTCGATGTTGTCGTCGACGCTGAAAAAGATCGGGGCCGACGCCGTCCCGCCTGCCGCGTTGTGCAGTTGCAGGGCGGTGTGCGCGTCGGCCACCCCGCCGTCGTACCCGCGGGTGTAGTCCGACGGGTCGGGCCAGCCGGGTTTGCCGTACTGGAAGTTGCTGACGATCTGCAGGCCCGCCGCGCGCAGCGCGTCCGCGTACTCCCGCGTGATGGGCTTCGCCTCGAAATTCGCGCCCGGTCGCGATGCCGAGACGTAGTTGACCACCCCGCCGTAGCCCGCCGCCTTGATCTCGCCCGGAGCGATCCTCTTCTCGGCGAAATCGATCAGTTGCAGGTCGGCCGCCGAGGCCGGCTGCTGCGCCAGCGGCGCGGCCAGGCCCAGCAGAGCCGGCGCGAACGCGTATTTGAAGGCGTCGCGTCGCGAGATCGATCGCCATCCGTCGTGCACGGCGCGATGGTAACAAAACGGGATCATCCCGCGGACCGGCACTCTCCGCCGATTTCATGACGGTTTCGATTGGACAAAGGTCGTGCAGCTTACCCGCGATGCGCGGGCCGATACCGCCTGCTTGTCCTTAATGTTGGCCACTATGGCCCGCCTGAACAATTGCGTGAAACGCTGGCGCACAGTGCTTCACGTGACGGCGCCGGCAGTGCTGGTTGCCGCCCTGGGACTCGCCGGCTCCCCCGCCGCTCATGCGGCCGCAGCCGCGGCGACTTTGTCGGTGGAACACACGTGGCAGACCGGCTTTATCGCCAACTTCACCGTGACCAACGCGAGCATGGCGCCGATGAGCGACTGGAAGATCGAGTTCGACTTGCCGGCGGGAGAAGGCATCTCCCACACCTGGAACAGCACCTTCACCCAATACGGCACGCACTTCGTGCTGAGCCCCGCGAACTGGAATCGCGTCATCCCGCCCCTTGGTTCAGCCACGGGCGGCATGAGGGGCGTGCTGAGCGGCACCTACTCGCCACCGGCGAACTGCGTGCTCAACGGGCAATATCCTTGCAGCTAGCGGCGGCCGCTTCGCAAGCGCCGAAGACTTGAGGGCAGACTGAACACGGTGTTCCGCCCTCGATTGCATCAATTAGGTCGGCGAACTATAGTCTGGACACATGTCCAGTTTGCTGTCACGGAGCTCGGGAGTCCGTTGATCGCGACGGATTGGGGGCCGCCCGCCCGCCATTTTTCTTCGGCGGATAAGAGTTGAGTATGCGAATTGCCCTGCTGTCCTATCGCAGTAAGGACCATTGCGGCGGACAGGGCGTCTACGTGCGCCACCTCAGCCGCGGCCTGGTCGAGCTCGGCCACGACGTCGAGGTGTTCTCCGGCCAGCCCTACCCCGAGCTGCTCGATCCGCGGGTGCGGTTGACCAAGGTGCCCAGCCTGGATCTTTACCGTGAGCCCGACCCCTTCCGGGTGCCGCGCCCCAGCGAGATCCGCGACTCGATCGACCTGCTCGAGCTGCTGACCGTGTGGACGGCGGGCTTTCCCGAACCGCGGACGTTCACCATGCGCGTGGCCCGGCTGTTGGCCGAGCGCGCCGAAGACTTCGACCTGGTGCACGACAATCAGAGCCTGGGCACCGGGCTGCTGGCGATCGCCGACGCGGGGCTGCCGGTGGTGGCCACGGTGCACCACCCCATCACCCGCGACCGCGTGCTTGACGTCGCCGCCGCGCGTTGGTGGCGCAAGCCGCTGGTGCACCGCTGGTACGGGTTCTCCAAAATGCAGGAGCAGGTGGCCCGCCGGATCCCCGACCTGTTGACGGTCTCGTCGTCGTCGGCCGCGGACATCGTCGCCGACTTCGGCGTCTCACGCGAGCAACTGCACGTCGTGCCGCTGGGTGTGAACACCGAGCTGTTCCGGCCGGCGTCCGGCCCCCGCCAACCCGGCCGCATCATCGCGATCGCCAGCGCCGACACCCCCCTGAAGGGCGTGCGGACCCTGTTGCACGCGGTCGCCAGGCTGCGCACGCGACGAGACGTCGAATTGCGGCTCGTCGCCAAGGTCGAACCCAACGGTCCCACCCACAAACTCATTGCGGAGCTGGGAATCTCGGACATCGTCCACATCACCAGCGGGTTGTCCGACGAAGCGCTTGCCGCCCTGTTCGCGTCGGCCGAGGTCGCCTGCATTCCCTCGCTGTACGAAGGGTTTTCGCTGCCCGCAGTAGAAGCCATGGCGAGCGGGACGCCGATCGTGGCCAGCCGGGTGGGCGCGCTGCCCGAAGTCCTGGGGACCGACGGCGCCTGCGCCGAGCTGGTGCCCCCGGCCGACGTCGACGCCCTGACCGGCGCGCTCGGTGAGCTGCTCGACTCGCCGGAAAAGCGCCGCACCATGGGTAAGGCGGGCAGGGAGCGCGCGATCAACGTGTTCAGCTGGGAAGCGGTGGCCGCCCAAACCGTGCAGGTCTACGAGCGGGCGATCGCGCGATGCTGACGATAGATTTCGACCGGCTCGGTATCGGTCCGTCCGCCAAGGTGATCGATGTGGGATGCGGCGGCGGCCGGCACGCCTTCGAGGCCTACCGGCGCGGCGCGGACGTCGTCGCCTTCGACCGAGATCCGGACGAACTGCGGTCCGTCAACACGATCCTGAAGGCGATGGCCGAGACCGGCGAGGCGCCCGAGGGGGCCTCGGCGAAGGTCGTGCTCGGTGACGCGCTGAGCCTGCCGTACGCCGACGAGACGTTCGACTGCGTCATCGCCTCGGAGATCCTCGAGCATGTCCCGCAGGACGACGCCGCCATCGCCGAATTGATCAGGGTCCTCAAAGTCGGTGGGACGCTGGCGGTCAGCGTCCCGCGCTGGCTGCCCGAGCGCATTTGCTGGCTGCTTTCCGACGAATACCACGCCAACGAGGGCGGGCACGTTCGCATCTACCGGGCCGACGAGTTGCGCGGCAAGATCGCGGGCGGCGGAATCGAATTGATCCACGCCCATCACGCGCACGCTTTGCATTCGCCGTTCTGGTGGCTGAAATGCGCGGTGGGCGTGTCGAATTCGGATCACCCCGCAGTGGCCACCTATCACAAGCTTCTGGTGTGGGACCTGATGCGGCGGCCCAAGGTGACGCAGCTGGCCGAGTCGCTGCTCAACCCGCTGGTCGGGAAGAGCGTGGTCCTGTATTTCGCGAAGTACTACGCAGCGCCGCCTGCTGCGGAAAGCGAAGCCGCCCAGGGATATTCAGTTGCGTCGAGTTAGCGCGCCGGCGATTCCGGGTGTCCTCACCCTGGACCAGTGCCGGCAGACCGCGAAGTCGATAGCGGCCGACCAGGAACCGTCGGGGGCCATTCCCTGGTTCGCGGGTGGCCACACCGATCCCTGGGACCACGTAGAGTGCGCGATGGCGCTCACCGCGGCCGGACTGCTGGAGCCGGCGCGCGCCGCGTTCGAATGGAGCCGCCGCACGCAGCGGACCGACGGCTCCTGGCCCATCCAAATGCGCGATGGCACAATCGAAGACGCCAACAGCGACAGCAACTTCTGCGCATACATCGCCACCGGGGTCTGGCATCACGTGTTGATCACCGGCGACAGGTCGTTCGCCGCCGAGATGTGGCCGGTGGTGCACAAGGCGATCGACTTCGTCATCGATTTGCAGTTCGGCTACGGCGAAATCGCCTGGGCTCGCAGCGAAGCTGGGCCCGTCTCGGAAGCGTTGCTGACCGGGTGTGCCAGCGTCTTCCACAGCATCCGCTGCGCACTGGCGCTGGCCGTCCTGGTCGGGGAGCCCCAGCCGGAATGGGAGCTGGCACTCGGGCGCCTGGGCCACGCGATCGCGGTGCACCCCGAGGCGTTCACCGAGAAGGACCGCTACTCGATGGACTGGTACTACCCGATCCTGGGCGGTGCCCTGCGGGGCCCGGCGGCGGCCCGGCGGATCCGGCAGCGCTGGGACGACTTCGTGGTCGGCGGCCTCGGCATCCGCTGCGTCGACGATCGGCCCTGGGTGACCGGCGCCGAAACCTGCGAACTGGTGATGGCCCTCGACGCCATCGGCCACCGCTCCGCCGCGCACCGCCAGTTCGCCGCGATGCAGCACCTGCGCGAAGAGGACGGGTCCTATTGGACCGGTTTGGTTTTCGCCGACGGCAAGCGGTGGCCCGAGGAACGCACCACCTGGACCGGCGCGGCGATGATCCTGGCCGCCGACGCGCTGTCGGACACCACCAAGGGCAGCGGGATCTTCCGCGGCGACGGGCTGCCCATGGGGCTGCAGACCGACTTCGACTGCGAGTGCGTGGTTACCGGCCGGTGATTATCTCCTCGCCCGCCCGCCCGCCGGTGCGTTCGAGCACCCGCAGCGACCCGGTGGCCGAAACCTCCCGGAACTGACCGGAATCCATCGCCCGGCGATATATGTAGTAGGGCGGGCGGCCGCCGTCGCGTGGGTCGGGGAACACGTCGTGGATGACCAGCGCGCCGCCGGTGTCCACCCACTTCGCCCAGCCGTCGAAGTCCTCGTTCGCCGCCTTCTCGGAGTGGCCGCCGTCGATGAACAAGAACGACAGCGGCGCCCGCCACCCCCGGGCCACCACCCGCGACTTGCCCACGACGGCGACGACATGGTCGTCGAGCCCGGCGGCGTCCAGCGTGCGGCGAAACGTCGGCAGCGTGTCGAACAGACCCGTCACGTCATCGACCATCGAGGCGTCGTGGTACTCCCACCCGGGTTGGTGTTCCTCCGAGCCGTGGTGATGGTCGACGGTGTAGAGCACGCTGTTGGTCTGTTGCGCCGCCGCGCCGAGCAGGAGGGTGGATTTGCCGCAGTAGGTGCCGACCTCGACGCCGACGCCGCCGTCGAGGTACCGCAGCGCGGCGTCGTAGAGGACACGTCCCTCGTCGGGCGGCATGAAGCCCTGCACCTGCTCGGCGAGCGCAAACAGGCGCTCGGGTGACTCGGCGTCGGCATGGCTCATGAGGCGAACCTATCCGACCGGAATTCGCCCTGCCCAAGCGGCGCGCTCGCTCTAACATCGTGCTGTGCGCGCTTTGCCTGTCCGCAGGTTCCTTGATATCGGTATGGCCGCCGTTGTCGCCGCGGCGGCGTTGACTGTGGCGCCCGCGGTGGTGCCGGCGGGGACGCCCCGGGCCGCCGCCGCGAGCTGTCCCGCCGTGCAGGTCGTCTTCGCCCGCGGACGGTTCGAGTCGCCGGGCACCGGCGCGCTCGGCAGCGCGTTCATCAGTGCGCTGCGATCCAAGGTTTCGAAGAACATCGGCGTGTATGCGGTGAAGTACGGCGCCGACACGGACGTCGACGTCGGTGCCAACGACATGAGCCACCACATCCAGGACATGGTCAACAACTGCCCGGACACCCGACTGGTGCTGGGGGGCTATTCGCTTGGTGCGGCCGTCACCGACGTGGTGCTCGCCGCGCCCATCGCCGCGTTCGGTTTCGACAGCCCACTGCCGCCGGGCATTGACCAGCACGTTGCCGCGGTCGCGCTGTTCGGCAACGGAAGCCAGTGGGTGGGTCCGATCACGAATTTCAACCCGCTCTACAACGACAGGACCATCGAGTTGTGCCATGGTGCCGACCCCGTCTGCAACCCGGCCGACCCGAACACCTGGAAAGAGAACTGGCCGCAACACCTCGCCGGCGCGTACATCGACGCGGGCATGGCCAATCAGGCCGCCGATTTCGTCGCGGGCAAGCTGTAAGGACTAAGCGCGCACCGACGAGGCATTGCGAGTGCCGAGTTTCGCGGGCATCCGGCTGAATCCGCGCAGGTTGACCAGTCCGCGTGGCTGCGGGGGCGCGGTCAGCTCCAGGTCCGGGAAGGCCTCGAACAGGGCGCGAAGCGCGGTGGCCCCTTCGATCCGTGCCAGCGCCGCGCCGAGGCAGGCATGGATGCCCGACGCGAACGCTAGATGCTCGCGGGCATTGGGCCGGGCGATGTCGAATCTCGCTGGGTCGGTGAATACGTGCGGGTCGCGGTTGGCGCCGCTGAGCAGCAGGGCCACCATGTCCCCCGTGACGACGCGATGACCCGCCAATTCGAGGTCACAAAGCGCGGTGCGCGACGTCATCTGCACGGGGCTGTCCATCCGAAGGACCTCCTCGACGGCCGACGGCCACAGGTCGGGATCCGCGCGCAGCTGCGCGAGTTGATCGGGGTTCCGCAGGAGCAGGACTATGCCGTTGCCGATCAGGTTGACGGTCGTCTCGAAGCCCGCGCCGATGAGCAGCGCGGCGTTGGCGGTGAATTCGTGGTCGGTGAGCGTGCCGTGGGCGGCCAGCCGGCTGAACGGGTTGTCGTCGCCCGCCTCCCCCGCGCGGAGTTGATGGAAGCGTTCACGCAGTTGGTGATCCGCGTCGCGCAGGGTGTCGATGGCCCGCCGGTAGGTCCGCCATCCGATCCCGATGTCCAGCAGCGGGGCGCCGCTGTGTCCCCACTCCAACATCCACCGGTGGGCGTCCGGGGGCAGGTCGAGAATCTCGGCGATGATGGCCACCGGCAGCTGGGACGCGAAGTCGGCGATCAGATCCGGGCGTGGTGTTTCCGCAAGGCGATCGATGAGCTCGTCGGTCACCTCGACGACGCGGGCGCCGAGCCGGTCGATCGCGCGCGGGGTGAAGCTTTGCGCCACCGCCTGCCGGTACCGGGTGTGCTCGGGAGGGTCCACGACGACCATGGCGGGCGGTTCGACCGGATTTGCCGCCGCGGCGTCGTCCGTCCTTGATATCAGCGTCCGAAGTGGGCGGGGCAGGGCGTGTCTCATTGACTGTGTAAGGGGTTCGGCCTGAATGGTGGTGGCTGACCACCGGACAGGAGAGTTCTCAA
>NZ_LQPV01000047.1:0-13383 GCF_002101935.1 Mycobacterium sp. IEC1808
GCAAGATCCCTGCCGGCGGCGGTTGGCGCATGCTGGGTCGCAGCGCAGGCAAGCACAACGCCCGGGCCGATCGCAGCACCGGCGTCCTCGACAAGCACTACCGGCCCGTGCGCGGCTATCACTTCCTGCACACCGCTATCGATGCGCACTCGCGGCTGGCCTATAGCGAGCTGCTGACCGATGAGCGCAAAGAGACCGCAGCAGCGTTTTGGCTACGCGCCAACGCCTGGTTCGCACAGTGCGGCATCTGCGTTCGAAAAATATTGACCGACAACGGATCCTGCTATCGATCCTATGTGTTCCGCGACGCTCTTGGCGGGATCGAGCACCGCCGCACCCGACCGTATCGCCCCCAGACGAACGGCAAAGTGGAGAGATTCCACCGCACCCTGGCCGACGAATGGGCCTACGCCCGGCTCTACCGCAGTGACGCTGAACGATGCGCGGAATTCGCCATCTGGCTCCACACCTACAATCACCACCGCGGCCACACCGCACTCGGCGGCCAACCACCCGCCAGCCGCGTACCTAACCTCTCAGGTCAGTACAGCTAGTCGCCGACGGCGCCCTCCGGCTTGGGGCCGCGGCCCTCGCCGGTGATGTACTTGGGGCAGTAGGCGCCGACCGCGATCACCGTGAACTTGGCGGCGCCGTTGCCGGTAAACCCGTTGCGCTGCTGAAGGTTTCCGATGATTTCGTCCTCGGTCGCCCCGGTGTCCTCCAATTGGCACAGCGTCTTGGCGGCCGATATCGCGGCGTTCGGGTCCTGGTAGGAGATCCCGGCGAATTTGAGCGCGGTAAGGAAGTCCGCGTCGGTTGCCGGATCGCTAGCGGCGGCGGCCGGGTCGGTGCCGGCGTCGGGGTCGGCGTGCGCCGGCGCGGCCAGGCCGAGCACGGCGACCACGGTTGCTATCCCCCACAGCAGTCTCATGACGCCGCCATCGTGCCAGACTCACCCCGCGGCCGCATCCCGGCGACCTAGCCGCGCCTGAATCGCTCGCGCAGTTGGGGGTCGTTTTCCCACCACAGGCCCGACGGCTCGGCGCTTTCGGTCTCGGTCGCTTCGGCCGCATCCAGCTCCGCGTCGACGGCGACCGCGTGCGCCTTCTCGTCGCGGGACAGCGCACGCATCAGCAGCAGCACGAACGGCCAGCCGACCAGGTCCCCGAGAATCCACAGGACACCCGCACCGATCGTCTGATCGAGGCGCTGATCGGGACCCCAGGATCGGTTCAGTTGCGCGTAGTACGCCGCGCCGATCAACGAGCCCTGCCAGACGACCAACCCGAGCACCCCGTCGCCGAGCGCCTCGACAACGGTGATCAGCAGCGAGATCGCCTGGGAATACCGGCGCGGAACGGGGTCCGCCTGCAGCCGCGCGTAGAAGTAGCCAAAACCGATCGCTACCAACAGGATTCGGGTGGGTGCGCCGACCCACTCGTTCTGCAGGGACGCGGTATACCAGGGCGTCAGGTAAAGCAGCCACGGCGTGCCCAGCATCGCCAGCGACGTGGTCAGCGGGTGCGCGAGCACCCGCGCGAACCGGCTCGCCAGCAGCCGGTCGAGGCGGTCGCGCCCAGGCTCGCCGAGCGCGTCGCGCAGCACGGTGACCGGCTTGGCCTGCGCGATGAAGAACGGCACGACGTAGAGCAGCAGCAGGACCTGCAGCGCGCGCACCCAGAACAGGGCGTAGGCATAGACGCCGATCGCGCTCATCGTCGCCAGCGCCCAGAGCGCCACGCCGGCCCCCAGGCAGCCGGCCTGCGCGGATCCCACGTTCCGGCCCCGCCGGGAACACCACGCGTAGGCGGCGGCCACCAGCACGATCGCCACCGCGGAGGCGAGGTCCAGCTGCCAGCTCTGCACCAGGGCGGACCACGTCAGCGGTCCAGGATCGACGCGCATGGCCTCTTAGCCTATTGCCGCCCGGCCGCCTGACGGCGCCCCGCCCGTCCTGAACGCCTTCCTGGTGCGGCTGCGGGTGGTTTCCCGGCGTTCCCTGCGCTCGCGTGTAGATTGGTTGGCAAGCCGTTCGTATTTGGGCACCGCCACCGCCGACATTTGTGTGGAGATGAGCAGCTCACGAATCGATCGCCCGAACCAATTGAGGAACCCCGCATACATGAATTCGTCCGATCTGTTTTCACATCGCTACGAGCCCGAGGTCGCGTCCGACACCCCTCGCGACTCAGAACCGGTGCAACTTCCGACCTTCTCCGACCGTCCGAATAGTCCTGAATCCCCGGGACGCGCCGGCACTGATTGACGCCGGTTGAAACCCGTTGCGGGTCAGCGCTTCTTGTGTTTGACGACGCGCTTCATTGCCGGTTCAGCTGACGAGGCCCAGCGCGTGGGCGCGCCGCAGCTTGCCCGACGGGGTTTTCGGGATCATCCCCGGCTGCAGCACCACCACGTTTCTGGGGCGGACATCGACCTCGGCGAACACCTCGTGCGCCACCCGGCGCTCGATGCGGCGCACCTGCGCCGGGTCGTCGTACTCCGTGGACTCCACCGCCACCGCGAACGTCTCCCGCGATTGCCCGGCGTCGAGTCGCACCGCGACCGAACAGCCCGGCCGCACCCCGGCCACCCGGCAGGCGGCACGCTCGATGTCGGTCGGGTAGATGTTGCGGCCGGCCATGATGATGACGTCCTTGAGCCGCCCGCACACCACGACATTGCCGTCCTCGGTGAGGTAGCCCAGGTCGCCGGTGTCATACCAGCCCCGGCCATCCTGCGCGGCGATGAAGCCGGCCACCGTGGTGTAGCCATTGGTCACGGGTTCGCCGCGTACCTCGATGACGCCCACGCCGCGCGGCGGCAGCACGCTCCCTCCCTCGTCGAGGATGCGCAGCTCCAGGCCCTCCAGCGGCCGGCCGAGTGAGACGAGCCTGCGGGTATGTCCCCTGCTCGCGGGCACCGCGCGGTGCAGGACGGCGAGCAGGTCGGCGTCCACCTCGTCGACGAGCATGCCCCCGCCGCACGCGGAGAACGACACCGCAACCGTCGTCTCGGCCATGCCATAGGCGGGGATGATCGCCTCGGGTTTCAACCCGAACGGCGCCCCGGCCTCGCAGAGGTCCTCGACGTCGAGCGGGTCCACCTGCTCGGCGCCCGACAGCGCCCACCGCAGCGAGGACAGGTCGAAGTCCCCGGGCGTGGCCTGCCTGCGCAGCCGCTTGGCCAACAGGTTGTACGCAAAGTTGGGCGCGGCCGTCATGGTGCCCTTGTACTTGTCAATCAGCTTGGCCCACAACAACGTATCGCGCAGGAAGTCCATCGGCGTGACCTTCACCAGCTCGGCGCCGACGTACATCGGCACCGTCAGATAGCCCGTCATGCCCATGTCGTGGAAGCACGGCAGCCAGCTCACGATCACGTCGGTATCAAGGTCGAAGTCGCAGCCGACCATCATGGCTTCCGCGTTGGCGACAATGTTGGCGTGCGTGATCTGAACCGCCTTGGGCGATCCCGTCGAGCCCGAGGTCAGCTGCATCAGCGCCACGTCGTCGTCGCCGGTGTCGACGGGGCCGACGGGGGCGCTCGCAAGCAGCGTCTCGACGGTAAGCACCGTCATCCCGAGACCCGAGAGCACCGGCGCGGCGGCCATGAACGGCTCCGAGATGACAACGGCTTTCGCCGACATCATGTCGATGACGCCGGTCGTCTCATCGGCCCAACGCGCCAGGTCGGTGCGCGGGGTGGGCTGATGCAACATCGTCACGCTGGCGCCGCGCATCCAGATGCCTTGCGCGGTGGGCGCGATCTCGACCGGTGCGCCGGCCAGCACGGCGACAGCGTCGCCTGGCCCGATGCCCGCCGCGGCCAGCCCACCGGCCACCCGACGTGCCCGTGCGTGGACCTCTGCCCAGGTATGCCGGGCGGGCGCGTGCGGCTCGCCGGTGACCATCCCCTTGGGACTCGACCGCGCGTTTTCATACATCGTCTCGGTAAATCGGCTCACGGCGGCTGACTGTATCGAGCCGATGCCCTGCGCACCGCCGACGCGCGGAACTCGGTACAGATCGTGACAATTGGCGCCGAACCGGCGTCGGCTACGCCGCGGGCCGGCTCAGCCGCAACGACTCGGGTAGCGCGCCGACCTGCCGTCGCTCCGGGGCTTCCCAGATGTCGCCGGCCAACTCGCCGGGCAGCCCGGCCTGGCTGGCGATGAAGACGGGATTGCTGCCGCGCACGGACTGCCGGTGATAGTCGCGCACCGTCGCGAACGCCCACTTGCTCAGTAGGCAGATCGCGACCAGGTTGGCGATGGCCATCAGCGCCATCGTCAGATCGGCGAGCGCCCACACGAGCTTCAGCTGGGACATCGCGCCGATAACGATCGCCCCCAGCGTCACGACTTTCAGCGCGTTGGTCGCCAGGTGCCGTCCGCCCAGGAAGAACAGATTGGCCTCGGCGCACACGTAATTGCTGAGCACCGAGGCGAATCCGAACACGAAGACGACGGTGGTCATCACCGCGGTTGTCCACGATCCGAGGCCGGCGGCGATAGCCGACTGGGTGAGGCTGGCGCCCGCGATCGAGCCGGTGCGCGCCGGATCGTAAACGCCCGGACCCGCCATGAGCACGATGAACGCCGTCGCCGTGCAGATCACCATCGTGTCGACGAAAACGGCGAGCGACTGAATCAGGCCCTGCTCCACCGGATGTGACACCGTCGCGGCGCCGGCGATGTTGGGCGAACTGCCCATCCCCGCCTCGCAGGCGAACAGGCCGCGCTTGACCCCGGTCAGCATGGCTGTCGCGATGCCGCCGGCGAAACCGCCCGCCAGCTGCCTGATCCCGAAGGCCCCGCCGACGATCTCCTCGAGCACCCCCGGCAGCGCGGAGATGTTGACCGCGACTATCGCCAACGCAAGCGACGCGTACGCCAGCGCGGCGACGGGGATGACCCGTTCCGCGAACTTGGCGACGCTGCGCACCCCGCCGAACAGGACCGCCGCCGCCAGCACGGCCAGACCCGTTGTCGTCCAACCGATGTCGACGCCGTGCGAAGACTTCAGCACCCCGCTGATCGCGTTGGTCTCCACCATGTTGAACGCCGTCGAGAACGTGACCACGAGCAGCACGGCGAAAAAGACGCCGCCGGTCCGCGAGCGCAGGCCGCGCTGGATGTAGAACGCGGGGCCGCCCCGGAAGGCGCCGTCGCCCGAGCGGACCTTGAAGACCTGGGCGAGGGTCGCCTCGATCAACGCGGTCGCCATGCCGACCCCGGCCACCACCCACATCCAAAAGATCGCGCCCGGCCCTCCCACGGTGAGCGCGATCGCGACGCCGGCGATGTTTCCGGTGCCCACCCGGGACGCCAGGCCGACGCAGAAGGCCTGAAAAGACGAGATCCCACCGTCTTGGCGATGGGACCTGCGGAGCTGGCGAAGCATGCGCCCGAAGTAACGGATCTGAATGAATCGGGTGCGGACCGTGAAATAGACGCCGACGCCGATCAACAGGTAAACGAGGACATGACAACTCAGGGCATTGCTCAGCGGGTCGATCACCCGTGCCTGAACGAAGTCCAAATCCATTCCCCACCTGGGCCGCTGTTCGCAGCAGACTAAGCGCGAAATGTTGACGTCAGGTTTCGTTAACCCGCCGTTGGCCGGCGCGTTTGTAAAAATCCAGTGACGCTACGAGGCGCCGTCGACCTTCCCGCCGCTGGCGGCCAGGGTTTGCGGGCAATACACGTTGGCCGCGATCGCGGTGAACCGGGCCGCGTTGTCCCCATGCAGCCCGGGGTTCTGGGCCTGGATCGTCTTGACGACGTCCACCATCTGCGTCCCCTTGCTCACCGCGTCGCACACCCATTTCCCGGCACCGATCGCCGGCCCCGGGTCGGGGAAGGTGATGCCGGCCGCGCGCAACGAGGTGAGGAAGGCGTCATCGGTGTAGTCCGCCCGCGCGGGTGCGGCCATGCCGACCAGGGCGACAAGGCTCGTCAGCGTGAGAATCAGCGGTTTCACGGCCCCCTGATCGTGCCAGAGGGGACCGACGCCCGCACCCCAAACGAGGCGTCAACTTGAGGTTGACAATCTCGCAGTCGTCAACCTAACGTTGACGGCATGTCCGAACCGACCCCGATCGCCTATCCCGTCCGCCTCGACGAACTGATCAACGCCATCAAACGGGTGCACCCGGACGTGCTGGACCAGCTCGCCGACGCCGTCCTGGCCGCCGAGCACCTCGGCGAGGTCGCCGACCACCTAATCGGGCACTTCGTCGACCAGGCCCGCCGGTCGGGCGCCTCCTGGACCGACATCGGCAAGAGCATGGGCGTCACAAAGCAGGCCGCCCAAAAGCGGTTCGTCCCCCGCGCCGAGCCCACCACGCTGGACCCCGAGCAGGGCTTCGGACGGTTCACGCCGCGGGCGCGCAGCGTGGTGGTGGCGGCCCAGAACGCCGCGCACGAGGCCGGCAACAGCGAGATCACGCCCGACCACCTGCTGCTCGGCCTGCTCACCGACCCCGCCGCGCTGGCGACGGTGCTGCTGAAGCGGCAGCAAGTGGACCCCGACACCATCCGGGCGGCGGTCAGCCTGCCCCCGGCGGCCGGCGAACCCCCCGAGCTCATCCCGTTCAGCGGCCCGGCGCGCAAGGCGCTGGAGCTGACCTTCCGCGAGGCACTTAGGCTGGGCCACAACTACATTGGCACCGAACACCTGCTGCTGGCGCTGCTCGAACTCGAGGACGGCGCCGGGCCGCTGCACCGGTGCGGCGTCGACAAGGAGCGCGTCGAAACGGATTTGGTCGATGCGCTCGAGTCGCTGAGCGCCGGGACCGACCCCTCCCCTTCGCCGTAGCGCCTGTGCAATCATGCGAGGATGCACCGCTGGCTGACCGCCCTGTCCATCTTGATCGTCGCGGTCGCGAACGTCTCCGCGCCGCGCGCGTGGGCGGGTGACGCGCCGATCGGTCACCTCGGTGACACCCTGCGGGTGGACACCGGCAAGTACATCGCCGACGTCACCGTCAGCAGCGTGGCGCCGTGCGACCCGCCGCCGGGCTTCGGCTACACCCGCGAGGGCGTTCCGATCAAAAGCTTCCCGGGCAGCACCGTCGACCGCGCCGACGTGACGATTCGCGCGGTCCGGGTGCCCAACCCGTTCATCATGGCGACCGAGTTCAGCTTCGACGGCGTGACGCCGTTCGCCGACGCCTACAAGCCGCGGGCCTCCGACGCGCCCGACGCGCTGGACAACGTGCTCGTCAACGCGCCGAACGGGGCGATCGTGCGCGGTGCGGTGTATTGGGACGCCTACCGCGACCCGGTCTCCACCGTGGTCCTGCTGGACAAGAAGACGGGCTATCACCTCGCCCAATGGAACCTTTGATCCGCGGGGAATCTCTGACGCTCGCGACGGGTTCGGTTGCCGCCGGGGACCTGGCTACCGTTGCCGCGCAAACCTTTCCGCTAGCCTGCCCGCCCGCGACGGCCCCTGAAGACATCGCGTCGTTCATCGACGCCAACCTGTCGGCGGAGCGCTTCGCGGAGTACCTGGCCGATCCGGACCGCGCGATCATCACCGCCGCGCGCCGCGGCCGAATCATCGGCTACGCCATGGTGATTTGCGACGGCACCGACTCCGCCGAGCTGTCGAAGATCTACGTGCTGCCCGAGCACCACGGCACCGGGGCGGCGGCGGCGCTGATGGAGCTCAGCGTGGCCACCGCCGAGAAGTGGGGCGTGCGCCGCGTCTGGCTGGGCGTCAACCAGGCAAACCAACGCGCGCAACGCTTTTACGCCAAGCACGGCTTTACGGTCAACGGCACCAGGACCTTTCGGGTGGGCGCCCGCCTCGAGAACGACTACCTCATGGTTCGCGAGCTTGGGTCAGCGCCACCAGCCGCGACGTAGCCCGCAGATATTTCTTTCGATAGCCACCGGCCAGCATCTCCTCGCTGAACACCGTGTCCAGCCGCGCACCGGAGGCGACAACCGGGATGCCGGCGTCGTAAAGCCGGTCGGTCAACGACACCAGCCTCAGGGCCACGTTCTGGTCGTCGATGCCGTGCACCCCGGTCAGGAACACCGCGGTCACGCCCTCGATCAGCGTCAGATACCGCGACGGGTGCATGGTGGCCAGGTGCGCGCACAGCGCATCGAAATCGTCCAGCGTCGCCCCGTCGACGGTCGCGGCGCGTGCGGTGACCTCCTCGTCCGACAGCGGCTGCGGTGCCGGTGGCAGCCCGCGATGCCGGTAATCGGGCCCCTCGATCCGCACCGTGGTGAAAATGCTTGCCAGCGTGTTGATCTCGCGCAGGAAGTCCTGGGCGGCGAAGCGGCCCTCGCCGAGCTGCTCGGGCAGGGTGTTCGAGGTGGCCGCCACCGACACCCCCCGCTCCACCAAGGAGGACAGCAGCCGCGAGATCAGGGTGGTGTTGCCGGGATCGTCGAGCTCGAACTCGTCGATGCAGACCGCCGTGTAACCGGCCAGCATGTCGATGCATTCGACGTAGCCGAACACCCCGGCCAGTTGGGTGAGCTCGCCAAAGGTGGCGAACGCCTTGGGCGTTGGCGGTTCGGGCCCTTCCCCCGGCAGCTGGTAGTAGGCCGAGGCGAGCAGGTGGGTCTTGCCCACGCCGAAGCCGCCGTCGAGATACAGCCCGACGCCGGGCAGCACGGCGCGCTTGCCCAACAGTTTTCGGCGGCCGGCCCGCCGCTCCACGGCCTGCCGGCAGAAGTCCTGGCAGGCCGCGACGGCGGCCGCCTGGCTCGGTTCCCTTGGATCGGGCCGATACGACGCGAAGCTCACGTCGGCGAACGTTGGCGGCGGCCGCAATTGGGCGATCAATCGCTCCGGCGACACGGTCGGATGCCGATCCACCAGATGCCCCACGCGGCCCCCGTGCATGCACGAACTGTAGCGGCGTGCTGCAATCAAGCTCATGCCAGAGACCCGGTTGACGCTGCTCGGGTCGACGCGGGAGATCGACGACGCCGAACTCGCCCACCTGTACGGCTATCCGGACACCGACGGCACGTGCGTGCGGGCGAATTTCATCACCAGCGTGGACGGCGGCGCCACCGCCGACGGCAGCAGCGGCACCATGGGCGGGCCCGGCGACCGGCACATCTTCAACCTGCTGCGCGAACTGGCCGACGTGATCGTGGTCGGCGCGGGCACCGTGCGCATCGAAGGCTATTCCGGCGCGCACCTGGCCGTCGCGCAGCGACAGGCCCGGCAGACCCGCGGGCAAAGCGAGGTCCCGCAGCTGGCGATCGTCACCAAGTCCGGCCGCCTCGACCGCGACATGGCGGTGTTCACCCGCACCGAGGTGCCGCCCCTGGTGCTCACCTGCGCGGCGTCGGCCGTGGAGACGAGCCGGCGGCTCGGCGACCTGTGCGAGGTGCTCGACTGCTCCGGCGGCGATCCCGGTCAGGTCGACGAGGCCGCCCTGCTGGCGGCCCTGGCGGCACGCGGAATGCGCCACGTGCTGACCGAGGGCGGGCCGATGCTGCTCGGCGCGTTCGTCGACCGCGAGCTGCTCGACGAGCTGTGCCTGACGATCGCGCCCTACCTGGTCGGCGGGCTGGCCCGGCGCATCGCGACGGGCCCGGGCCAGGTGCTGACCCGGATGCGCCGCGCCCACCTGCTCACCGACGACGCCGGCTACCTTTACGCCCGTTACGTCCGGGGCTGAAAAGTCGAAGCTACTGTGGTCGGCATGAGTCGGCAGATCGCGTCCGCCACAATCCTGGTGGCGGTGAGCGCGCTGATCGCCGGCTGCGTCCCCGGCCTGGGCGCGGACCCGCGCTTCGCCACCAATTCCGGCGCCCGCCCCCAGGGCGCGGCCACCTCAAAACCGCCGCCGGCCGGTCCGCCGCCGATCGCCGCCCCCAAGAACGACCTGTCCTGGCGTGACTGCACGGCGAAGGTGTTCGGCGACGCGGCCGTCCCCGCGGCGCCCGGCGTGCAGCTGGACTGCGCGAACTACGACGCCGACCTCGACCCGACGGGCGGCGGGTCGGGAACGCTGAGCATCGGCGTGGTCCGCGCGCGCTCGGACAAGACGCCGCACGACGCCGGTCCGCTCGTCTTCACCACCGGTTCGGACCTGCCGTCGTCCACGCAGCTGCCGGCCTGGCTCGCCCGGGGCGGCGCCGACGTGCTGCAAACCCACCCGATCGTGGCCGTCGACCGCCGTGGCATCGGCATGTCGAGCCCCATCGACTGCCGCGACCAGCTCGACCGCCAGGCCATGCGCGACCAGGCGCAGTTCCAGGCCGGCGACGACCCCGTCGCCAACCTGTCCGACCTCTCCAACACCGCCACCACCAACTGCACCGACGCCATCGCCCCGGGCTCCTCGGCCTACGACAACTCGCACGCCGCCTCCGACATCGAGCGGCTGCGCAGCCTGTGGGACGTGCCGGCCGTCGCGCTGGTGGGAATCGGCAACGGCGCCCAGGTGGCGCTGGCCTACGCCGCGTCGCGGCCCGACCGGGTCGCCCGGCTGATCCTCGACTCCCCAATTGCCTTGGGCGTCAACGCCGAAGCCGCCGCCGAGCAACAGGTCAAGGGCCAGCAGGCCGCGCTCGATGCGTTCGCCGCCCAGTGCGTCGCCGTCAACTGCCCGCTCGGCCCGGACCCCAAGGGCGCCATCAGCGCGATGCTGGCCGACGCCCGCGCGGGCAAGGGGCCCGGCGGCGCGCCGGTGTCCGCGGTGGCCACCGCCATCACCGTCGCGTTGGGCTTCCCCTCCGGCGGGCGCGTCGGCGCCACCCAGAGCCTGGCCGGCGCGCTGGCGGCGACCCGCTCCGGGGACGCCAGCCAGCTCAACAACCTGATCGCCCACGCGTATGCCCTCACCGACTCGGACGGCCAGTTCGTCAACTCCTGCAGCGATTCCATCAACCGGCCGACCCCCGACCGGGTGCGCGAGCTCGTGGTGGCGTGGGCGAAGCTGTATCCCCAGTTCGGCACCGTCGCCGCGCTGAACTTGGTGAAATGCGTGCACTGGCCCACGATTCCGCCGCCCGCGCCGCCCAAGGACCTCAAGGTGGACGTCCTGCTGGCGGGCGTGCAGAACGACCCGATCGTCGGCAACGAGGGAGCCGCCGCGACCGCGGCCATGATCATCAACGCCAACGCGGCCAGCAAGCGGGTGATGTGGCAGGGCATCGGCCACGGCGCCAGCATCTATTCGCCCTGCGCCGTCGCGCCGCTGATCGGCTATCTCAACAGCGGCAAACTGCCCGGGACCGACACCTACTGTCCCGCCTGATACTTTGCGCTTCGTGACGGCAGCTGACTCGACCCGAACCGGCCTGCGCGATTCGCTGCTGGCCGCGTTCCGTTCCCGCACCGGCGCACCGAGCACCGCGACGGTAGTGCGGTCGGTGTTGTGGCCGTTGGCCATCATGTCCGTGCTGCACCGCAGCAT
The DNA here is from genome assembly GCF_002101935.1 of Mycobacterium sp. IEC1808. Lineage (NCBI taxonomy): Bacteria > Bacillati > Actinomycetota > Actinomycetes > Mycobacteriales > Mycobacteriaceae > Mycobacterium > Mycobacterium sp. IEC1808. Next base: position 11,404 of record NZ_LQPV01000047.1, read on the forward strand.
CATCCTCACGCTCAACGGCAACATCACCGACGATTTCAAGCCGGTCTACCGGGCGGTGCTGAACTTCCGGCGCGGCTGGGACATCTACAACGAGCACTTCGACTACGTCGACCCGCATTACCTGTATCCGCCCGGCGGCACGCTGTTGATGGCGCCCTTCGGGTACCTGTCCTTCACGCCGTCGCGATATCTGTTCATCGGAATCAACACCGTCGCGATCCTGCTCGCCTGGTACCTGCTGCTGCGGTTGTTCAAATTCACGCTGTCCTCGGTGGCCGCGCCCGCCTTACTGCTGGCCATGTTCTGCACGGAAAGCGTGACCAGCACCCTGGTGTTCACCAACATCAACGGCTGCGTCCTGCTGGCCGAGGTGCTTTTCCTGCGGTGGCTGCTGGACGGCCGGGTGGGCCATCAGTGGTGGGCGGGGGCGGTCATCGGGCTCACGCTGACGCTCAAACCCGTGCTGGGACCGCTGCTGTTGCTGCCGCTGCTGAACCGCCAGTGGCGGACGCTGGTGCCCGCGATCGTCGTGCCCGTCGTGATCAACGCGGCCGCGTGGCCGTTGGTCAGCGACCCGATGGACTTCGTCACCCGCACGCTTCCCTACATCGGCGGCGTCCGGGACTACTTCAACAGCTCGATCGAGGGCAACGGCGTGTACTTCGGGCTGCCCACCTGGCTGATCGTGTTCTTGCGGGTCCTGTTCACGCTGCTCGCGATCGGCGCGCTGTGGCTGCTGTACCGCTACTACCGCACCCGGGACCCGCTGTTCTGGTACACCAGCTCGTCGGGCGTGCTGCTGCTGTGTTCCTGGCTGGTGCTGCCGCTGGCCCAGGGCTACTACTCGATGATGCTGTTCCCCTTCTTGATGACGGTGGTGCTGCCTAACTCGCTGATCCGCAATTGGCCGGCCTGGCTGGGTGTCTACGGGTTCCTGGCGCTGGACGACTGGCTGATCTACCAACACATGCGGTACGGCCGCGCGCTGCACTACCTCAAGATCACCTACGGCTGGTCGCTACTGCTGATCGTGGTGTTCACGGTGCTGTACTTCCGCTACCTGGACGCCAAGGCCGAAAACCGGCTGGACGAAGGCATCGATCCGGCGTGGGTGCCCGTTGACCGCGAGCGCGCTAGCGTGGACGCATGACTTCCCCCAAGCTGCAGCTGACCGACGACGAGTGGCGTCAGAAGCTCACCCCCGAAGAGTTTCACGTGCTGCGCCAGGCCGGCACCGAGCGGCCGTTCACCGGTGAGTACACCGACACCAAGACCGAAGGCATCTACCAGTGTCGGGCTTGCGGCGCCGAATTGTTCCGCAGCACAGAGAAATTCGAGTCGCACTGCGGCTGGCCGTCGTTCTTCGACCCGGCGAACTCCGACGCGGTGATCCTGCGCCCCGACCACTCGATGGGGACGACGCGCACCGAGGTGCTGTGCGCGAACTGCCACAGCCACCTGGGTCACGTGTTCGCCGGCGAGGGCTATCCGACGCCGACCGATCAGCGGTACTGCATCAACTCGATCTCGCTGCGCCTGGTGCCGACGGGCGCCTAGGGCGTTCTCCGTTTGCGGGATGTGCCGCTGTGCCCGCCTCAGAGCGACAACGTGATTGGCCGCGCGGTAGGTGCCCCGCGCCACCCCCGCGAGTTGTCGCTGTGAGGCGGGCAGAAAGCCAACCCCGACCGGCCGGGTGACAAAAGTGACGGGTGAGGCGTGAACCGCCCACCCGGCGCGGCGCCTATACCCCGTCCATCCCGGGCTGACCGAACAGGCTGCCGCCGGCGCCGCCTTTGCCGGGCGTGCCCGGGGTTGGGCCGCCCCCGGCGCTGCCGCCGTTGCCGCCGTTGCCGATCAGCACGGCCACGCCGCCATCACCGCCGTTTCCCCCGGTGACGAGGCCCTCCCCGCCGGCACCGCCGACCCCGCCGTTGCCGATCGGCCCAGCCGTACCGCCGGCCCCGCCGTGCCCGCCGGTCG
>NZ_LQPV01000048.1:0-26260 GCF_002101935.1 Mycobacterium sp. IEC1808
GAGCCCCCAGCTCCCGTCCGGCGCAACGGTCAGGCCCCACCCCCGTCGCCGCCGGCGCGCCCCGAAGCACACGGGCGGCACGCGCGCCGAGGCCACGGCGATCCCGTCACGCCGCCAAACGGCACTGGCGCCACGTCCACGCACGGCCGCCGCGCCAACAGCCATCGCGCCAATTCTCCCCCGACGCAGGCGCCGTCCGTGCCGCCCCGTCCGCCGGCCGTGCCTCCCAAAGCCGCTGCGCCAAAGCCGCTCTCGCAGGGCCAACGATCGGCGGTAGCCGACCTGGGCGTCGCCCCGGCGACGACGAAGCCGGCCGCCAAACCGGTGCCGCAACGCGGGTGGCGCCGCGGTCTTTACGCGGTGACGCGCATCAACCCGGGCCTGTCGCGCGAGGAGAGGCGTCAGCTCGAACTGCTCACCAGGATTCGCCGCCCGATCCGCGGCTCCTACGAGATCGGCGTGGTGGGTCTGAAGGGAGGCGCCGGAAAGACTTCCGTGACGGCCGCCCTGGGTTCCGTTTTCGCGCAGCTGCGGGGCGACCGGATCCTGGCGATCGACGCGGACCAGGCCGCGGGCAACCTTGCCGATCGGATCGGCCGCCAGTCGGGCGCGACAATTGCCGACGTGCTGGCCGACGAAGCGCTGTCGCACTACAACGACATCCGCGCGCGCACCAGCATCAACGCCGTCAACCTGGAGGTGCTCGCAGCCGCCCGGTACAGCGCAGCCCGGCGCGCGGTGACCGACGAGGAGTGGCGACGCGCGATCGCGGCCGTGCCAAGGTATTACAACCTCGTGCTGGCCGACTGCGGACCCGACCTCTTCGACCCCGCGACCCGCGGCGTGCTCGCGGCGGCGTCGGGCTTGGTGATCGTGTCGAGCGCGGCGATCGACGGCGTCCGGCAAGCCGCCGTCGCACTGGACTGGTTGGGACACAGCGAACACCAGGCGCTGCTGAGCCGCGCGTGCGTGGTCATCAATCGCGTCGCGCCCGGGGAGACCAGCCCCGCCGTCGACGACTTGGTCCGACGAATCGAACGGTGTGTTCCACCCGGCCGGGTCATCGCGCTGCCGTGGGACCGGCACATCGCGGCCGGCACCGAGATCCGGCTCGACCTGCTCGGGGACGCCTACCGGCGTAGGATTACCGAGCTTGCCGCAGCACTGTCCGACGATTTCGACAGAGGTGTCCGTTGAGCGCGCCCACCGCTAGTGCAGCCGCTCCGGCGGCCGCGGGAACGACCCCGGCCAAGCCCGCAACCACTCGGGTGACCATCCTCACCGGCAGGCGGCTGACCGACGTGGTGCTGCCGTCGGCCGCGCCGATCGAGACCTACATCGACGACACGGTCACCGTCCTCGCCGATCTGCTGGAAGACACACCGGCGGATGTCCTGGCCGGCTTCGACTTTGCCGCCCAGGGCACATGGACGTTCGCCCGTCCGGGCGCCCCGCCGCTGAAGCCCGACCAATCACTCGACGAGGCCGTCGTCGTCGACGGCACGCTGCTCACGCTGGTGTCGGTGAGCCGCACCGAGCGGTATCGCCCGCTGGTCGAGGACGTCATCGACGCGATCGCGGTGCTGGACGAATCGCCACAGTTCGACCGCACTGCGCTGAATCGCTTTGTCGGAGTAGCAATCCCGTTTGTGACGCTGGCCGTCGCCGCAATCGCGATGCTGGCCTGGTGGAACACCGGGCACCGCCTCTGGTGGCCGGTGGCGTTGGGCGTCGGCGGATTCGTGGTGCTGGTTGGCAGCTGGGCCGCCAACAGGTTCTACCGCAATGCGAACCTCTCGGAGAGCCTGCTGGTAGCGGCGTTGCCCCTGGTCACCGTCGCCGTGGCGCTGGCCATCCCGCGCCCGCGCGGCGCCGGTTGGTTGGGGGCACCGCAGCTGGCCGGCGCCGCCGCGGCGGTGCTGTTCTTGACCCTGCTGGCGCGCGGCGGCCCCCGCCGACGTTTCGAGCTCGCGTCGTTCGGCGCCGTCACCGCGATCGCGGTCACCGCGGCCGCCGTCGCCTACGGCTACGGCTGGCAACACTGGGTTCCTGCCGGAGCGATCGTGTTCGGATTGTTCACGGTGACGAACGCGGCCAAACTGACCGTCGCCGTCGCCCGGATCGCGCTGCCCCCGATACCGGCGCCCGGCGAGACCGTGGAACACGAGGAGCTGCTCGACCCCGTTGCCGCCCACGCCGCAGACGACGGCGAAGAGACGCGGACCTGGCAGGCCATCATCGCGTCGGTGCCCAGGTCCGCCGCGCGGCTCACCGAGCGCAGCAGGCTCGCCAAGCAGTTGCTGACCGGGTTCGTGACGGCCGGCACCCTGGTGTTGGCCGTGGGTTCCATCGCGGTCGTTGCGCGCGGACACTTTTTCGTGCACACCCTGGTGGTGGCCGGTCTGGTCACGATCGCGTGCGGATTCAGATCGCGACTCTATGCGGAGCGTTGGTGCGCGTGGGCGATGCTGGCAGCGACCGTCGTCATTCCCGTCGGCGTGGTGGCCAGGGTGAGCGTGTGGTATCCGCACAGCGCGTGGATGTTGTTGGCCGGCCTCGTCGCGGCGGGCCTGATCGCATTGGCGGCGGTGGCGGCCACGCTCGGTGTCCGGCGCGTGTCACCGCTCATGAAGCGGGCTCTGGAACTGTTCGACGGGGTGATTGTCGCGGCAATCCTTCCGATGCTGCTCTGGGTCACCGGCGTCTACGACATCGTCCGCAACATCCAATTCTGATGCCGCACGACCGCAAGGATCCGGCGAATGACTGAACCCCTGGAGGTCGATACCTCCCGCCTGAAGGCTGCCGGGAACACGTTACGCGGCTTGGCGTTTCCCGCTGTTCCGCCGCCGATCGTGGCGCCCGGAACCGATTCGGTGTCAACCGCGATCAACGCGACCCTGCCCGTCATCGAAGGACCGGTGATCGACGGCCTGCCCGCCATCGAAGCCGCCGTCACACGGACGGGATCGAGCATCGTCATCGCGGCGGACATGTACGCCGAGACCGACCAGACACTGGCCAAGCACGTCGGCAAGGTCCACATTCCCGCAGCCGGTGACGGGCCGCCGGGCGTCGCTTCGGCAGAGCAGCTCACGGGCGCGGCCGCGGACGAGCCGGCAGACGGTCAGACGCCGGCCGCACCCGATCCCGCACTCCAGCCTGCAGCCCCCGTATTCGACCAGTTGCCAACGCAATTGGGCCAGGTCGCCGCGATGGCGGGGGCGATGGCTCCGGTGACGCAGAACGCGCAGACCATCATGTCGGCGGTGCAGGGAGCCGCCGGCAGCACGGGCCGCGCAACGCCGGCACAGCCGCCTGCCGCCGAGGCCGACGCCACGGAGGAGCAGCCGCCCGAGTCGGTCCCCGAGGGCGCCGCGCCCGCAGCGGGTGCGTCGGAGGGCGCGCCGGTCGAGCCGACGAGTCCGGCCCGGCCGGAGCCGGCGCCTTCGGAACTCTGACGCATCAGTGCGGGAGGGAGAGCGTTCCCATTTCGGTGAAGATCGATTGCCGCAGCGCGTCTTCGGGCAATTCGTGCAAGCCGATCGCCGAGCGGATGAAGGGTTCGAACAGCTGCCACCCGAGCAGCAGCGCGACGGCGTGACCGGTTGCCAGCCGGGCGGCGTCCTCGCTGTCGTGTTGGGGCCGAACCTCGTCGAGGAGTCGGACGGCGGCCGGAAAGCTCGTCTGCAGCTCGGCGACCGGATAGCCGTCCAGTAGTGCCCGGCTGAGCACCCGCAACTGGCGGGTGCCGGCGGTGGCGATCTCGGGCAGCTCGGCGCCCGCGTCGATGAGCTTGCTGAGGTTGGCGGCCTGATGGTTGAGCACGGCGGCCACCAGCTGCTCTTTGTTGCCGAAGTGCCGAAACACCAAGCCGTGGTTGACTTTTGCCCGCGCAGCGACGTCCCGGATCGATGCCGCCGCCGGCCCGCGTTCGGCGAACAGGTCCGCAGCGCTCTCGAGGATCGCGGGGATCACCTCGTCGCGTCCGGTGGGTACGGATTCTGTGTTTTCGTCGGGGCTTGCGGCCGGTGTAGTCATGTGTCTACACTAGCATCAACGCACTGTAGACAATTGACTACAGTCCAGGAGCCCAGGAGATGATCTGCGATGACACAGGCCATGACCCTCAACGTGGAGTACCAGGAGCTGATGGACCGCGCCGACGAGCTGGAGTTCCCGCTCCCGGCGCAGCCCTTCGAGTCCCCCCAGGCCCCCTCCGCCCTCGCCCATGCCACCGGTGCGGCCGAACAACTGTGGCGTTCCGTCAACGACATGCGGAACTACATGATCACGGGCCAACGTGAGTGGGCCATATTGGCGGAATCGCTGCGCAACGCGGCCAAGGCCTACGAGGAGGTTGACGAGGGCGCTGCGGAGTCGATCGCGACCGGCTCGTCGATGTCGGGCGCGACGGTCGGTGTCACCGATGTGGAGCTGGAGGAGTTCACGGTGAGCGACACGCCGCCCCTCGCCGAGCCGCTGCCGACGTACTACCCGGTCCGGCAGGCCGCCTACGACATCGCCGACCCCGACCAGGGTGTGGCGTTCGACCGCTTCGCCGAGGAGTGGACGGCGTACCGGGCCACGTTGCTCGATGCGACCACCCGGTTCCGGCCATTCCAGTACTGGGAGGGCGACGCGCGTTACGCCGTCGAGGCCAGCATGGAGCAACAGCGGACGTGGCTTTTCAAGATGGCCGACCTGTGCGGGACGATGGCCAGCCAGGCTCGAAGCGTCGCGGCGGCGCAGCGTTGGGCGTTGCCGCGGCATCCCACCATCGCGCAGATCGAAAAGATCGACTCCTACTGGGTGTTGTATCAGACCGACCCGGCCCTGCAGCCGTATTGGCCGGAGGTCAAAGTCCAGATGGAGCAGAACTACGCGGCCATGCAGGAGCAGTCGGAGGAGGTCCTGGCCGAATACGCCAAGCAGGCGTCGTTGCCGCTGTCGCCGGCCCAACCGTCGCTGCCTCCGGCGGCCCTGAAGGTCCCCCCGCCCCCCGCCGACTCAGGCGATGGCTCGGACCACGAGAAGCCCGACACTCCCACTGACGAGATGCCCTACACCGACCCGAGCGCCGGCTCCGGTGGGTCATCGGCGGCCACGCCGGACACCTCGGGCGACCAGACGCCGACCGATCCGCCGGCGTACCCACCGACCACACTGCCACCGGGCCTGCCGACGGGCGGAGGGGTCAAGCCGGCGTCGTTCGGCGGCGGAGGCGGCGGCATGCCGGCGATGCCGCTGCAGCCCGCCGTAGAAGCCGAAGCGGCACCGCGGCCCACCACAACGGCACCCGGCGCAGGTCTGCTCGGTGCTGCCCCCGGCGCGCGTGGGCCGATGGGCGGCGGCATGGGCGGCATGCCGATGGGCGGCCAGGGTCAGAACCAGAACGACAAGAAAGGAAAGCGCGTCCAGCAAGAGGACGAGGCTCTCTACAAAGAGGATCGGCCCTGGACCGCCCCCGTCATCGGAAATCGTCGACGCAATGACCTTCCCGGCGGCGAGCACGACGCGGCGTGACGACACGGCCTCGTGCCCGGACAGTAATGCCCGCCGGCACGTAATTCAGCCGGCCCGACCGAATGAGCGGAAAACACAAACAAAAGATGTCTTCGCCGCATCTGTACGGTGGCGTGCACGTATCAAACAGTGAATCTATCCGCGCACAGAAAAACTGCATATCCGACCGGGTCGGGCGGTGTTACGCTCTACCGTAATCAGCCCGATTCGAATTGCCGGAAAACCGCGCCGGCGACAATTACTAGCAATTGAAAATAACAGCAAAGGAATACACGACGATGCCTTTCCAGACAGATCTTCTCAAGGGTCCATTTTCAATAGTCGACATAGCTATGGGCGCCGCAACCGGCGATGCCAACAAAGCTGCATACAGCAGCATAATGACGGCCGGATGGATCGGCTATTGCTATAAGTCGAAGTCGGCGCTTACGTATTATGACCTTACGGGGAATCCGTTTGGCAACGACACGAAGCTGAAGGACACGAAGCAAGATCCGCTCTGGTGGGCCATCGCTTACATTACGCTCCTGGCGTTTTTAACGGGGAAATCAAATGACGGAAAGAAGTACAAAGACGCTGCGGCATCATGGCGCACAGCCAATATATTCCTCAGCAACGCCGTCGTGGACTCCAGGGATTGGTCAGGCAGCACCGCCGCCGACGAATACGACGCGAGGAATGCCGAGCAAATGGCCCGGGTGTCGGACTTGGAGGACCTTGACAAGCAGGCGGCGGCGGTAATCGCGAGCGAGTTGGATGAGCTTGAAGCGACGCATTTGCAGTACAACTATGAAATTGCGATCCTGCTGGCCCTCGTCATTACTACTGGAGTCCTTGAGCTGTACAACCCGGCGGCTGCGAGGGCTATTCAACTCGCCGCTGCGTATGCCGGTGCAGCTGCCGCCACGGGCAAATTCTCGCATATGGCGATCCTTTCGACGATTGAATTTGGGCCGAGCCTGACTAGAAAGGCGGTAAAATACGAGGAAATCGCTAGTGACGCGGCCGCTATGTTGGAGCAACTCCAAAAGAATCCGATCAACATCGAGGTGCCCGCTGCGCCAAAGAGCTTCACCAGCGAGTTCGTCGGCCCTACCGGCGTAGCGCCGTTAGGCACTGCGCCCAGCACGGCGACGGCATCCGGCGGTCCGAACGAACAAGTCGCACCCCTGCTTGCGAGCACCACAGGCACCGGCGATGGGGGACGCTCCGCAGACGCTTCACCAGCGGCAGTCCCGGAAGACGAGGCGCCGGAGACCGAACCGACGCCGGGCTACCCGGTGCCCACCATGAGTCAGGTAGCGAGCCGGGCCTCGCAAGCGTCCGCGCAAGCCGCGCAGTTCTCGGACAACGCCTCGGTCACCGTCGGCCTTGTCAGCGACACGGTCGGCGTCATTGATCAGATCAACTCAATGGCACAGTCGGCAGCGCCCGCGCAGGGCACGGCCACGCCGGCACCCGCCGAGGAGGCGGCAGCGACGGAGGAAGCCCCCACCGCGGAGGACGGGGCGGCCGCGGGCGCCGAGGGGGCCGAGCGTGCACCCATCGATGTAGCCGCGGGCGGCGCCGAACAGCCGCAGCCGATCTCGGTCGAGCGCGTCTTGTGATGCCGCTCGCGCATTCAAACCCGTGACAAGTAGGACCAAGTAGGAAAGTGAGCGTCGAGGAAAAACCATGACAGAGTTCCATGTAGTCCCATCGCACCTAGAGGACTTGGCGACCGCGCAGGAGGCCGCTGCCGGCGAAATGGCCACTGCGAGAACCAAAGCCAACGAAGACAGAGGGATGTTCTTGTACGAACACGGTCTGGTCTGTGCTGCCACGTACGTGGCCTACACCGAGATGGAAAATGCACGCAATAACGCGGCCGAGCTAACGCGGCAGGTCTCCCTAGCTCTCGCCGCCAACTTGAATAAAGCGGCCGAGGAGTATCGCAAAGCCGACGCGGCGATCGCTGAGAACCTCGACAAGCAGATGCTTCCCAGATGATCACGTCGGCAATCGACGCGACGCTCTTAATCACCGGCCCTGCCTGTAGAAGCTGAGAAAGAAGGACGCCCAAAGTGGACACCACACAGCCCTGGTCCGGCAACGCCGGCAGCAACTTCGATGCGCTGGATTTCGGCGACGAAGCCGGCCACGACGGCGGCGCGGCCCTGGATTTTGGCGACGAGTCCACCCAATACAGCGGTGCGGCACTGGATTTCGGCGATGAGTCCGGCGGCGACAACGTCGGGCAGTCGGCGATGGACATGATGCTCGTCGACGAATCGGCCGAGTTAGCCGACACCCCAACCGAGCAGCGCGCCACCGACCTCCTGCCTGAGGACACCGGCGCTGCCGGGGACACCCATGCTGGGAACGACGAGTTACCGCCGAAGCTGACGACGGTGACGAACCCCCCCGAGACCGTGTCGGTGACCGCTTCCCTGGACGGCACGATCCGCGACGTCGAGCTGTCAGCGGATGCGGCCCGCATGACCGAATCGGAGCTCGCAGACGAAATACTCGTCATCGCGGACCTGGCCCGTCAGCAGGCGTCGTCGAAATTGCTCACTGTGGTGCTCGACGGGGTGGCCAAAGCCATGAAAGAGCTCAACGAGGTAGAGCCAGACCACAAGCTAAAAGAGCTGGTGGGAGACGTCGGCGCGACCCTCGCTGATCGCCTCGAACATGGCTGGTTGCGCTTCTCGTCGCCGGAACAGGCCACCCAGGCACAGGCAGAAGTGTTCGCCACCCGATACACCGGCGACGATGGCTCATCGCCTGGCCGGTGAGTTCGAATGCGCGCTGGACCGAAGCAGTCATTGGCCGACGGCGCAAGAACCCCCGACAGTAAGGACGACAAATGAACAACCAAGCGGACTCGCAGCTGGATGAGGCGCTGCGGCAGACGCGGCGGATGGAATCGCTCATGGACGAGCTGACGCAGCAGCTGGACACCGGATCCTTCACGGGCACAGACGAAGCCAAGACCGTCGAGGCGACTCTCAATGGGCGCCACTGGCTCACCGGGCTATACATCCAGGACGGCCTGCTGCGGCTGGGCACTGAAACGGTGGCGCAGCGTGTCACGGAGGCGATCCGCAACGCGCTGGCCGTCGCGACCGCAGCCGGCGAAGCCGAGCAGCAGCGGCTCGTCGAGTCGATGGCCGACATTGTCGGCTCGCTCAGCAACACAATGGGGCTGGTTGAAACGAAATCTCAGTAACGCCAACACTTTTCAGTGTCGGGCGCCGGAGCGCCCGGCTCAGGACGCCTTGGCGAGGGCGGCGTCGAGTAGCCCGCTGAGGTGCTTCCAGTACAGCCAGTCGGCCACGGCCTCACGCTGCGCGACCAGGTCGACCGCCGTGTGCGCCTCCCTGAGGAGGACCTCTTGGGCGTGCGCGGCGTAGATGCGAAATGCCCTGAGGTGCGCGATCTCTCGGCCGGCGGCCTTGCTGGCCATCGGTTTCACCACGTCGAACCACAACATCGCGCGCCGGTCGGCCGGCGGCTCGGAGGCGGCGGGCAAGTCCGGCAACTGGGCGAGGAAGTCCGTCGGATCAAGTTTCCCCGCCGCGAGGGATGCCGCCACCCGAGCCGCCGCTTGAGGATCGAGCACTTCCGACGTGGGTCGGGGTTCGGACGCGGAACTCGCATCCGCCGGCGCGGGTGGCAACAGGCTGACCAACCGCGGATCCGGGGTAGCCGCCAGCCGCTCGGCCGCCTCCGGATCCACCACCTCGAGCGGGGATCGCCCGATCATCTCGCCGCTGTCCGGGATGTCGTCGGGCTTCAGCACGACCTTCGGCGCGCCGGGATCCGAATTGGCCAACTGCTCCTCGGTGGCGATCACCGCCCGCAGCTTGGTGTCGTGATGCTCGGCCCAGCCCTGCACCGCCATAACCGGGTAGGTGGCCCAGCGCGCCCGTTCGGCGGCCGGGATCGCCTCGTCGGCGGTGGCCATCTGGACCTGCTCCGGCAGCTGCACCCCGTCCGGAATATAGGCCAGCCCATAGCTGTTGGCCACGACGATCTCGCCGCCGGTGGTCAGCCCGGTCACCCAGAAGAAACCGAGGTCGCCCGCCCCGCGGCCGCCGGGGGCGTTCAACGCAGCCGCGATACGCCGGGCCAGTTGCAGCGGGTCAGGCCCCGCCCGGCGGGCCGCCTCAGCGGTGGCCGCATCCGCGACGGCGTCGCGCTCCAGGCGCGCAGCCGAAACGGGAATCGGCGCCATCGCCGCGGCCTCCGCCGGCGGGGAGTCGTCGGGCGACTCCGGGCGGGTGGCGGGGCCGCGCCGTGCCGACGTTTTGCCGGCCGCCGCCGGTCGCGTGCCGGGTGACTTGGCCGCGGGCTTCTGCTCGACGGGAACCTTCGGCCCGGCGCCGGAGGAAGCACCCGGACGAGCGCCGCCACCACCGGATGCACCCGGCGCCATCGGCGCGGCCGGCATGCCGGCCGCCGCGGCGGGCGCCGCCGCCGATGATGAATCCTCCGAACGTGTCCCAGACGACGGGGACGCGGCCGACGCCGGTGCCATCCCCTTGCCGCCGCCCCCACCCTGTGTTGGCGTCGACGCCGCCGGTCCCAGCGACGCTGCGGGAGTTGCCGGAGCCAGCGGGGCCGCCGGCCCGCCGCCCGGAGCCGTGGGACCGCCGGGCGCCGAGGGACCGGGCGCGACGGGAGTGGGGGCCGGCGTCGCCGGCTGCCCCGGTGACGGAGGGGCTCCCGGCGTCGGCCCCGGCGGAACACCCGTCGTGGGCCCCCCGGGGGGCACAGGCGGGGGCATGCCGGGCGAAACCGGCGGCGGGATAACCGGATTCACCGGCGCGGGCTGCGTGGGACCGGGCCGCGGTCGGTCCTCCCGGGCCGGGGGCGTAACCGGAACCGGCGTGTCGGGGAGGATAACCGGGGGCGGTGGTGTCTTCTGGTCGAGCAGATCCCGCAAGGCGTTGTTCGGGGGTTTCCAGGCCTTGCTCGCCAGAATCTGGTCGGCGGTGGCGGTCATCAGGCTGTGGTTGGCGCCGTAGGTCGCAGCGAGCGCGGTGTTGATCGCGGCGGTTCGCTCGGCGGCGTCGAGGCTGGAATCGTTCTCCAGCGCCTCAACGTACTTCTGGGTGCCCTCGACGTTGTCGGTGATGTCCGACTTGGCTTGAATGATGGACCCGGCGATGTACCGGTGCCAGGTGATCACGGTGGCGAGACTGCCTTGCAGCGTTGCCAATTCGCCGACGATCATGCCGAGCTCGCCGTTGGCCGCACCGGCGGCGCCGCCCGACCAGACACCGCCATCGAAGATCTCGCCCTGCTGGTGGCGGCAGTTCTCCAACACATCGGTGACCTGACGCAGTACCCGCGTGTACTCCTGTGCCCGGTCGAAGTAGGCGTCCTCGTCGACCGCCGGCCACCCGTCGGGTTCGAGCATCTGCTCGGCATACTCACCCGTCGGCCGCGCCAGCCCCATCACCTACTCCTTGCCGGACACCGGGCGTCATAGTCGGCGATGCCCTCAGCGCATCGAAATCGTTGTGGCTGGCCAATTTTCGCCCCGGTTAGGCCTTGCTATCCGGGGCCGACTTGCGCGGCCTATTGCCGATCACGCCCTCGGTCCACTCCCGATCCTCGGTGTACAGCGATTCCTGTTCCCCTTGCGCCTTACCCTTGCCGGCCCCCTTGTCGCCCTGGCCGCCCATCGGCATGCCGCCCATGGGACCGCCGCCGCCCATCGCGCCGCCCAGACCCGGGACGCCCCGGCCCAGGCCCGCGGCCCCGGGCGCCGCGCCGGCCGGCCGTGACCCGGCTTCTCCCTCTGCGGAAGGCTGCAATGGCATCGACGGCACACCGGCCCCGCCTCCCAGCGACGCCGGCTTGACGCCCGCGCCCCCCGGTAGGCCCGCGCCCTTTTTCAGGTCCTTCAGGGCCTCGGTCAGCTTGGGGTCGCCCGTGGGGACCGGCGGTGTCGCCGGAGTCCCGGCCGACGGCGTGGTGGGCATGGGCATGCCGGTCGGGTCCGGGAGCGCGTCGTCGGTGGGCAGGTTATCGATTGGGTTGTCGGGGTTGGGGATTCCGTCATCGGGGAGATCGGGACCCGGGCTGGGGTCGGGATCCGGTTTGGGCTCGGGAGGCGGGTCGATGCGCATGCTGTTCGGGGGACTTTTTGGGTACACCGGCGCCAGGGGTAGGGATGCATTCGTGACGTATTGGCTCAGCGACGTCTCCGACTTCGCCTGCAGGCTCTCATACCAGCTGATCGCCATATATAGGTAGTAGCTGTTGTTCTGCGTGTAGTACTTGTACCAGTAATCGCATTGCGACACTTCGTAGCTCGTGGGGTGCTCCGCCGCAACCGCATACGTCCCGTCCGGGTTGTACGACACATGCTGCCCGTAGACGCGTGCCTTCTTGTGGGCTTGGACGACCCGAAGCGCCTGGCCGCTCAGGGTGGTACACAACGAGACCATCGTGTTTATCCATTGCCGGTGTGCTTCGAAGTTTTGCTCGACGGCCAGCCGGGCCTCGCCCTCCCAGGACTGAAATGGCCGGAACCGCACCCACTCCCGCTGGAACTCCCGCTGGAACGCGTCCCATTCGTCCGCGAACGCCGTGAACGCCGCGCCCTGGTCGCCTGATTCGATGTCGGTCGCCGCCTGCCTGACCTCGTAATAGGGGTATTGGAACGGCGGCGGCGGGGGAGGCGGCGGGGGCGGAACCCAATCCTCGTCCGGGTCGCAGTTGACCATCATCTGGTCACTGCCGGTCCCGGCCAGCGGCCTCACCGCGGACGCTGACGAACCGCCGTCCACGTTGCTGATGGCGTCGCCGGCTTCCTCGTCGACCTCTTCGTAGGCTTTGGCGGCGTTCCTGAGGGATTTCGCCAGCGCCCTCCATTCCCTTTCGCACGCCTTGATGTACAGCCGCATCGAGTCGGCGGACAACGCGATCTGGGTGGCGGCGTCATTGACGAACGAAAGGGCGCACGGCCCGCGCGGATTGGTGGACGGGATGGCCGGAAGCGGTTTCTCGAGTTCGTCGGCCCGCTGCATCAGCTCGTTGTATTCGACGTTCAGCGTCTGGGTCATACCGGCCGACTCTCCCTGTGTGGCGCCGCGTGCCTGCGCGGCAACCGCGTTGCGCGAGAAACGATCCCGTCCGACGCGGCGCCACGCACACCCGCCGACCCGGCCGCCGGAAGATGTGGTGCAACCACCGACCATCCCTTTCGTGTGCCGGGCCATCCGACCGAGTGCAATCCTAATCCACCGAACGCAGGGGTGGGGGCGCTGATTTGCGGCCGATCGCTGGGGATTTGGCGGTTCGAAGTCCATCCGGTAACGGGGAGGTGTCCGGATGGGAAACGTTGGACGCTACCGCTTTTGGGCTGCGGCGCGGAAGAAGACGCCGTCGGCCTGCAGGAGTCGGCCGGTCCGCACATCGACGAAGAAGGGCGCGAGTCCCGTCAGCACGAAGCCCAATGAACGGGCGAGATCAAGTGCCTCTTCTGCGAGCATGCCGCCTTCGTACAAGGGAACGAAGGACAGTTCGATTTGCATGCCGACGCAACGATCGCCGATGGTCGACCTGCCGCCCGCGATCACCTGCTTCTCAAAGCCTTGCACGTCGATCTTGACGAAAGGCACGTCGTCGGGACCCAGGATCGTCGCCGCCAGCGAATCTAGCCGGGACATCGGAACGTCTTCGGTGCCGACATAATTCGCGCTGGGCAGGACGTCCCGGTGGCTCTTCAGCATCGGCAGGACGGAGCTGCTCGCGCCGGCGTTGCCCGCCACGTTCATCGAGACCTCTGCCTCATCATCACCCAGCGCGCACTGCAGGCAATCCCACTGCGGGTCGCCCGAGGCGTTGCCTGCCAAAAGAGAAAACGGCCCCGCCAGGGGTTCGAACGAAACGATGCGGCCCTTGAAATCCGCGCGGCGCAGGCCGGTGGCGTATTGACCCGAGTTGGCGCCGACATCGAGAACGACATTTACCCGGCGGGATTTGAGTTCGTCCACGAATTTGCGTTTCCAATCCGCCTCCGCATAATAACGCGTCACTTCGAATTCGGCGCCATTCGTGAACCAATATAAATCCACCCGGTCACGCTAACACGCGTTGGAACGCACCCGCTAAGCTGACGAGCGCCATGTTGCTCGACATCCACCTCCAGACCCATTCCGAGACGAGCGTTCACGGCGCACATCGCTATGTCGGCGCCGCCAAAAGCGAAGTCATGCTTCGCTGTACGCGATCGTTGGTCACGTCGATCAACCAGGCGGACGCCGACATCATCTTGCGCGTCTTTGACGATCACTCGTCGCCCGAAGCGGTTACGGCGTTGCGGCGCATCCTCGCAACGTGCGTTCATCCCGTCGAATTCGTGGCGCTCGAGGACAGCGGCTATAACGCGTCTTGTCTCGCCTCGTTTTCCAGGGCGCGCGACGACGCTCGCGAGCTCATCTATTTCGTCGAGGACGATTACTTACATACTCCGTCCGCCATCCCGGAGATGCTGGAGGCGCAGGCGTTGTTCAAGGAGAAACTCCGCGGGCAGGAAGTGGCCCTGCACCCCTACGACGATCCGAAGAACTACTGGAGCGCGATATTCAGCCAAGAGAGCTGCCGGGTCGTGTACGGCGGCAAGAGGCATTGGCGTACGAATACCCACACCACGAATACGTGTTGGATAGAAGTGGGGACGCTAAAGAGGAATTGGGAGCGGTTCGAGCGACTGGCGCGTTATTCGAGCACCCCATACGGCCGCGCACACCACATATTCGAGGCTTCGACGATCAACGAGATTTGGCGCGAGCAGGTTTCGCTCTTCACGCCCATACCGTCGCTGGCGCTGCACCTTCAGTACGAGGAACACAAGGACCCGTACCTGGACTGGAAGAAGTGGTGGAACGCGGCGGCTTACTGAGCGCGCTCAGGCGTCGCGGTCCTCGAACAGGCCGCACTCGCTCCGTTGGTCCGCGGACTTGAACTGCCGGTACGGCTTGAACCGGATTTCGCCGTGCAGCATCCGGGTGAGGAACTGCTCGAGGCCGCGGCAGAGGTCGTCATACTGCTCGTCGAGCACGGCGAGCTGCGGGGCCGGCCGGTCGGTGTGCAAGATCCGCAGCGCGAGAACGGAAAGCCGATCGACGATCGTGCCGGGTGTTTCGGTGTGTAGCGGTGCATTTGGGTTCGGATCGACGCGGTCGAGCAACGTCGCGTCGAGGTCCTCGATGGCCGCATTGCGCCGGCTGTTGAGCTCGTCGATGCAACGCTTCCTGCGGGCCACTTCATGGTCGCTGGCGCCGGGCCGGCGCACGGCGTCTTCGTGATGCCATAGGCCGAAGTTCATCGCGTGCAGGTGCAGCGCCTTCGCGGCGATGCCGGCGCTATCGGATGGGGTGGGCTCGTCCCCGTGCCAGGACAGCGCGGCGTCGTGGAACTGCCGCACGGCCGACAACAGATCAGCGGGCGCGCCGCTGGGCGGTCGCGGCGCCGTCCCGACATGTTCGGCGGCGAGTTCCTCCAGCGCACCGAGCACTTCCTCCACGGTGATGTCCGCCATGGTGCTCATCTGGACGTGCCGGTGCGGTGCGAATCGGAAGCCCCATGTCGCGGGCTGCGTCGGGCCGAAGAGCCCGACGCCCGGCACCCGCGCCAGGTCGGCGGCGTGCAGCATGCAGGAATCGATCCCCACGAAGAGGTCCGCGTCGGCGACCATGCCCATCGCGAGGTCGAGCGGCGCCCCGAGGTAAGGAAAGATCCGGTCCCGCTCCCGCCCGACGTTGAGCTTCTCATTTCCCATCCCGACGATCCAGGCCACAAAGTCGCGATGACGAGCCAAAAACCGGTCCAGCAGGTCGATGAACCTGGTGACCGGCCAGTGTTTCTTCACCCAGGCCGTGTCCGCGTGCACGGCGAGCACCTTGGCTCCCGCGGGCAGGGCGGCGCGGATCGACCGCACCTCGTCGCGGATGGCAGCCGAGATGGGCACCGGCTGGGCGTAGTTTTCGATCCGCGCCGAGGGATCGAACAGGCGCGCCAGCTTGAAGGTGAGGTCCGCCGCGTGCGGCACGTCTCTGGGGACCACAACGTCGTAGGCGTCACCGGTTGGGAAGCCGACGCTCGTCTTGGGCGCCAGGCGTTTTCGAAGGGGGCGCGCGAACGCGCTCGACGGCACGTCCCACGGCACGGCGTCGATGAACAGATCGACCGGGCCGATCTCGGCGGCCAGGGCGTCGTAGTCGAGCACCCGATTGGAGGGCGGGCCAAGCGTCGGTCCCACCGGCGGGGATCCGGTGATGTCGACGAGGCGGCCGCCCAGCTGCCGGAAGCACAGGTCGAAGGCGACCTTGGGACACACCATTGTGAGTGGGACATCGAACATTTCGTCCAGGGCTCGCAGCGTCGGCAGCGTCAGCACGGAGTCACCGATGAGCGTGGAGAAATAGACCGTGGGTTGGCGCGCCCGCAGCAGATGCTCGAGGAGCCCGCGCTCGACGTGTACCGAATGTCCACCCTGCAGGACGGTGAATTCACTCAACGCGACGATCCCGTTCGTCGGCGAGGTCCTCGAGCGCCCCGAGCGCCTGGTCCACGGTGATGTCCGCCATCGTGCCCATGTCCACGTGGCGGTGGGGTCCGAACCTGAATCCCCATGTCGCAGAACGCGTCGGGCCGAACAGCCCGACGCCCGGCACCCGCGCCAGGTCGGCGGCGTGCAGCATGCAGGAATCGATCCCGAGGAAGAGATCGGCGTTGGCGACCAGACCCATGGCGAGGTCGAGCGGTAGCCCGAGCTGCGGAAAGACGCGATCGCGCTGCTGCCCGACGTTGAGTTCCTCGTGCCCCATCCCGACGATCCAGGCGACAAAGTCGCGACGCCGCGACAGGAACCGGTCCAGCAGATCGATGAACCTGGTGACGGGCCAGCGCTTCTCCGCCCAATCGGTGTCGGCGTGTACGACGAGCACCTTGCGTTCCGCGGGCACGGCGGCCCTCATCGAGCGCGCCTCCTCCCACACGGACGGGGGGATCGGCACCGGCTGGGCGTACTTCTCGAGCCGCGCCAAGGGATCGAACAGCCGCGCCAACTTGAAAGCCAAGTCCGCCGCGTGACAATTCTCCCTGGAGACCACGAAGTCGTAGGCGTAGTCGGTCGGGAAGCCGATGGTCGTCGTCGGCGCCAAACGCTGCACGAGCGGACGAATGACGGTGTTGGACAGGGAATCCCACGTCAGGGTGTCGATGAAGACGTCAACGGGACCGATCTCCGCGGCCAGCGCTTCGTAGTCACGGCTTCGGTGCGGTGACGGCGGCAGCGGCCGCGGCCCCGTCAGCGGTAATCCCGTGGTGTCGACGTGGCGGTCGCTGACCTCCCGGAAGCACAGGTCGAACGCCACCTTGGGGCAGACCATCGTGAGCGGGGCGGTGAACATCTCCCCCAACGCCCTCATCGTCGGCAGCGTCAGGACGGCGTCGCCGATGTTGGACACGAAACATACGGCGGCCCTTTCGGCCCGAAGCACGTCGCTTGGCGTCATCACGCCGGACCCTAGACCGCTCACGTGTACCCGAACCGCCGTGCCAGGGCGTCCACCTCGGTCCAGGCCGGATCGGCGGCGTCGACCCGGTCGCGGTGGCATGGCCGCTGGCGCAGGGGCCGCCGGTTGCCGGCCTTCCACGGCAGGAGCGCGCCGCCCCTAATGAACTGGTGATCGCCGGCCGTCTCCGGCGCCGCGTGCACGAGTGGCGCGGCGCCGTCGGAAAAGGTCAGGCCCCAAGGTCCGAGGGCGGCGTCGAGTGTCGCCTTCGGCCGGGCCGCGAAGGCTTCGAAGCGCACGACCATCGGCCCCACGTCGTCGGCATCGAGTGGTTCCAGGCAACTCTCCACCAGCGCCAGGGCCTCGGCCACGGTGTCCTTGATCCAAAAGTCCGTCGGCGCACGCAGGGGCGAATCGCGGTGTGCCAGGCACGAATTCACGACCTGTCGCGGGTCGCGCAGGACGAACAGCACCTTGGCCTCCGGAAAGGTTCGATGCAGGGCGCCCAGCTGAGTCGCGTACCGCGGGTTCTTCTCGCCCCAGATCGTGGCGGGCCGGACGATATCGCCGATCACGGCCCGCAGCGCGGCCGCCGGGTCGGCCGTTTGCTGGGCGTGGCGCCGGTAGCCGTCGTAGACCCCGCGTTCGATGAGGAAGGCGTGCAGCGTACCGATCAG
The DNA here is from genome assembly GCF_002101935.1 of Mycobacterium sp. IEC1808. Classification (NCBI taxonomy): domain Bacteria; kingdom Bacillati; phylum Actinomycetota; class Actinomycetes; order Mycobacteriales; family Mycobacteriaceae; genus Mycobacterium; species Mycobacterium sp. IEC1808. The sequence continues at coordinate 17,723 of NZ_LQPV01000048.1, forward strand.
CGACTCGCCGTACCGACCGACTTGGATCAGGTCGATCTCGTCGAAGATCGTGATGTCGTCGTGGTGGTTGAGGAATTGGGTGACGATGGTCATCCCGGACCTGGGCGGCCCCACCACGAACAGCTGCACCGCTTGCCTACGTCAGTCCCGCGGCCTTCATCAATTGTTCGGTGGCGTCCAACAGCGTGGCGAAGACCTGCTGTTGCTGCTCGCTGATCGCCGCCGTCGCGGCGACCTGCGCATTGCGCAGCGCCTCGTTGACGCGCTCTTCGACCGTTTGTGCGCCGAGTCGCAGGAGGCCGTCCTCGATGAACACGCCGGTCACCGCATGCTGGCCGTTGACCGTGACGTTGACGGTCTCGGCTTCGTCGCTTCCGGTGAAGGATTCGGTGCTGGTTTGGTACATCTGGTCCTCGAGGACCGCATTGAAGTGCTTCAACTGCTGCAGTGCCTCACCCACCTGCGGGTGCTGGTCCTGCGTCTCGATGCTCATCCGGTCTCCTTACCTTCGTGTACTCAATCGTGCCCACGTGGGGTGCGCCATCATGACGCCGTCCTGCCCGCCCCGGGCAGGGCCTGCAGGTAGCGGGTTTCCTCGGGCGCGGTGATCGCCCGGATCGGCAATTGCCGGTGCCGCGGGGTAGCAATGACGTTGTGCCGCAGCGTCACCCGATCGGTGCCGGGTCGCGGGGCGAGGTAGGTCGTCGCGGTCGGCCACGCCACCTTGGTCTCCGCCCCGATGTGCGCGCCGATCAAGTCGGCGAACTCCCGGAATTGCGTCCCGAGGGTGACGGCCCCGCCCGCGGCCGCCGCGCGCGCCGCGAACCGCATGAACGTCTCCGCGTCGCCGAGGTTGATGCTGACGTCGACGTCGTCGAACGGCATGTACACCGCATAGCCGCTCGCTGTCTGGCCGACCAGCACACCCGCCGACCCGATCGGCACCTGACAGTGCCGGTCGGCGACGAGGTGCTGCCCTTGCAGCGCCGCGCGCTGGCCACCGGACACCCGAGAGAATCCGCGGGGCCGTTTCGCCTTGGCGGCCGTGGTCAGCAGGACCGTCGATTGCGGCGCCTCCCCGGGCACCACCCGGATCCGGGTGATGGTGTGGTCCGCCGGAGCCGACCACCAGACGTCCGGGCCGCCGGGCGCGGTGTAGGCGGCGGTGAAATTGGCCCGGCCCTTGATCCTCGACCACCTCTCGCGCTCGAAGCTGATCTCGGTGGCATGGTCGAAATCGTCGAAGCTGCGCCCACATACCGCGTCGATGCCGCTGCCGGCCAGGCCGTCCGCGATGCGCGTCGTCGACGCGACCAGGTAGCGGGCTAGCCCGGCGACGCCCGCGTCGCGGCGCTGCGCCGACCTGCGAGTGCGTTGCGGGTCGGCGCGCAGCATGATCCACGTTCGGCGGTACGCGGGTGCCGGGTCGGACCCGATCAGTTGCTCGTACCCGCTCGCCGCCTCGGCCGATGCCGTCCGCCCGACGCGGTAGCCGGCCGAGACGATGTCGGCCTCCAGGTCGGCGCAGTGCACCGATAACAGCCGCTCGAGCAGTCGGGTGTCCACCACGTCGTCGGTATGGGCCCGCCCGTCGACGATGACCGTCGGCGTGAAAGGCCTGGGAACGAGTTCGATGACGGAGACCAAGAACTCGTTCTGCCAGCGCACCGCCACGTGGTCGCCCGGCTTCACGGTGGCACCCACCACCGGCTCCGACGGAGCCTTGGGGGGTCTGCGGTGTCGGGCCAGCCAGGCGAACATCGCCGCCAGCCAACCGGTCAGCCGCCGACCGCGAAATGTGACCAGCGCCAACACAACACCGACCCCCACGAGCGTCGGGCCCGCCCACTCGTAGCGCGTGCCCAGGAAGAGCAGGGTGCACAGCGGCGCGAGCGCGGCCAGCCACAACGCGTGCCCGCTGGTGAATCGCAGCCGTAGTGATCCCATTCAGCGCCGTCGCAGGGCTCGTCCGGCCAGCGCGGCGAGCGCCAGCGCCAGGAACAGGCCCGCGACGCCCAGCGTCACGGCCGCGATGGGCCCGTGGTCGGGTCCCGGCACCGGTGGGGGCGGTTGAATCCGCTTGACCGGGGGCGGGTTTGGCGGGGCGCCGGCCGGGATGTCCCATGTCAGCGCCGCGACCGCGTTGACGATCCCGGCGCCGACGGCGTCGTCGATACCCCCGCCGGGGTGGCGCGCGGTGGCGGTGATCCGGTTGAGGATCTGGGCGGGCGCCAGGTCGGGGAACCGCTGGCGCAGCAGCGCCGCCAAGCCGGAGACGTACGCCGCGGCGAACGAGGTGCCGGCGATCGGCACCGGGCCGTCCTTGCCGGGCAACGCGTCCACCGGCTCGCCCTCGGGGCCGAGCGCGGTGATGTTTTCGGCCGGCGCCGCCGCGCCCACCCATGGCCCGTGCATCGAGAACGGGCTGGGCGCCCCGTTTTGTCCGACGCCGCCGACCGCCAGCACCAGCGGCGCGTACCAGGCCGGCGTCACGATCGTCTGCACCTGTTGCCAGCCCCGCGGGTCGGAGGGCATGGACGGGTCTGGGGGCGGGTTCTGCGCGCAATCGCCGCCGGTGTTGCCGGCGGCTGCGATCACGACGGCGCCCTTGACGTTCACCGCGTAGTTGAGCGCCGCGCCCAACGTGGACTCGTCGACCGGCTTGCGCACCTTGAAGCACGCTGCCTCGCTGATGTTGATGACCCCCGCCCCGAGGTTCGCGGCGTGCACGACGGCGCGCGCCAGGCTGCGGATGGACCCGGCCGCCGGCGTGGCGTTGGGGTCGTTCGAGTTGGCTTGGTTGTCCTTCGGTTCGAACGCCTCCGACGTCTGGCGCACCGAGATCAGCCGCGCGTCGGGCGCGACGCCGACGAACCCGTCGGTGAGGGCGGGCCGGCCGGCGATGATGGATGCGGTGAGCGTTCCGTGGGCGTCGCAGTCGGAGAGTCCGTCGCCGTCCTTGACGACGAAATCGCCACCCGGTGCCGCGGGGACGCGAGGTGAGGCATCCACCCCCGTGTCGATCACGGCAACCGTGACGCCCGCGCCGGTGGCGAACTTGTGGGCCTCGCCGATCCCCAGGTAGGCGTTGGCCCAGGGCGGGTCGTGAAAGTTGGTCCCCGGCAACGTCAATGGCGCCTTGCACACCCGGCGCTGTTCGAGAAGTTGGTCGGGTCCGGTCACGTCGGCGGGTACCGCGCCCGCGTCTATCGAGGGCGGTGCGACCGCCGAGGCGGGCGGGGCGGTGAGCACGACGAACGCGAGCGTCAACGCGATGAGCAAGACACGGTGCACCGCCGGGCGCTCCATTCGTTCCGCCAGGGCGGCCGGCCGCACGCCGCCTGATGGAAAGCATCTTCTCGGATTTCGGGCCGGTGCGCAGCTTGAACCTCTGGGGCCTTGCGAACGGCGCGTTTCAGCGGGAGGCCACCGATGCGCGGGTGGCCTGGTCAGCAAGGCGCGCGGCCTGATCCGTTGTCTGGTAATTTGATTCATCCGTATCGGGCCTTAGACAAACAGATCGCCAATCCTGCCGCGCTAACTGCACATCAACTGGAAGCAACGGCTGCGTTACCAGCAGACGAATCGCTGCACTGCCGGGTTTTCGGCGGTAGCCTCCCGGGAATCAGGGCAGGGTGTTCTGCTGCGGTGCTGCGGTGGGGGATGTAGACCCGGGGAGAAAGCCGATGTCAGGATCACAAGACGCCGGTCAAAGGCGGGACGGTGCGTTTGTCCGGGCGGTAGTGCGTGCCGCCGATGGTGGGGACCCGGCCGGTTGGGTGGCTAAGGCCGTCTGCCGGACGATCGACCCCGACAGACTATTTGTCCGGGGTGCCGCCCAGCGCGAAGCCGCGCTGGTCTGCCGGCACTGCCCGGTCATGCAGGAGTGCGGCGCGGAGGCGTTGGACAACCGAGTGGAATTCGGTGTCTGGGGTGGGATGACCGAGCGCCAGCGGCGGGCCCTCCTGCAGCGGCACCCCGAGATGGTGTCCTGGTCGAAGTTCCTGAGGGAACAACGAAAACGCAGCGCCGGCTGACCTGCGCGGGCTCGGCTACCAGACGATGGCGGCCATGTCGCGGTTGTCCGAACACACGCTGCGCACGGCCGCCTCGATGTCGGCGGCGGTGATGATCTGCAGGTCCTCGACGGTCACGGGCCGGCCCGACCGCTTCTGGGCGACGACCCGGGTATCGCGGAACCCCTCGGCGCGCTCGATGACGTTCCGGGCGAACCGGCCGTTCTGCATGGCGTCGATGCCGTGCTGACCGCCGGGAGTGGTGTAGTTGCGGATCGTGGTGGCCGCCGCCAAGAACGCCTCCCGGGCGCCGTCGTCGAGCATGCTGGCCCGCGGGTTGGCGTAGCGTTGCCCGATCTCCACGATCTCGGCCGGAGAGTACGACTCGAATCGCAGCTTGCGGTTGAACCGGCCCGCCAAACCCGGGTTGACCGTGAGGAATTGGTCCACCTGATCCTCGTAGCCCGCCCCGATGAAGCAGAAGTCGAATCGATGGGTTTCCAATGCAACGAGCAGTTGGTTGACGGCCTCCATGCCGATCATGTCGGGTGTGCCGTCCTGGTGGCGTTCGATCAGCGAGTAGAACTCGTCCATGAAAATGATTCGGCCGAGCGACTTTTCGATCAGCTCGTTGGTCTTGGGCCCGGACTCCCCGATGTAGTGGCCGCAGAAATCGGACCGGCGGACCTCCCGGATTTCGGGGTGGCGCACGATGCCCATCCCGGCGTAGATCTTGCCCAGCGCCTCGGCGGTGGTCGTCTTGCCGGTTCCCGGTGGACCAACCAGCAGCATGTGGTTGGTCTGTCCCTCCACCGGTAGCCCGTGCTCGAGGCGCATCATGCGCACCTCGAGCTGGTCCTCCAGCGCCGACACCGCCTGCTTGACCGCAGCCAGGCCCACCTGTTTGGCCAACAGCCGGCGGCCCTCGGCCAGGAGCTCGGCGCGCCGCTCGGCCGCGTCGGCGTCGTCCAGTTGCTCGCGGCTTTTCGCCGTCGAGGCGTCCCACTTGTCGGTGCGGCTGGCGATGGCCTGCTCGTCGGTTACCACCAGCTGCAGATTCGGGTCGGCCAGCGCAGCCTTCGCCGCATCGGTCAGCACCCCGTTGATGGTTGCCTTGGACAGCCAGATCTGGGCGCGGTCCTCCTCGTGCAGCTGGCGGTGCACCATGCCGCGCACGTACGCCAAATCCGCTACTAGCAGCGGAATCTCGGCCGGGCCGATCGAGGCGGTCAACACCTCGGCGCCGAACCGGCTAGACGACGCGTTCTGGCCGATCACGTCGACGCGATCCAGCCAGTCCAGCGCCACTCGGCCCTGCCCGAGGTGTGCGGCGGCATGCGCGGCGAGCGCGCAGATCGACGCCGTCACCGCCGACATGATGATCGCCTGCGGCGGCAGCTCTTCCGCGGCCGTCAGCAACACATCCGGCCAGCGCTGCGTCGCATACATTAGGAAAGCCCGCGCGAGCTGATGCCACTGGTAGTTGACCCGCGAGTCGAGCAACTCGCGGTTGGCCAAAAGCTTGTCCGCCTCGGCGTATTCGCCGGCGATCGTCAGCGCCGAGGACAGCGCCAGCCCCACCTGGGACGCGTCGGTGACCGTTATGCCGATGTAGGGGCCCAACTGCATCTCGGCAGCGAGCGTGCGGCCGATCCGGGTGGTCTCCCGGTGCAGCCATTCGCGATGATGGTTGAGCCGCTTCAGCGAGGCCAGATCGTTGTCGCCGCAGGCAATCCGGCCGAGCCAGGCGTCCGCCATGGACGGGTCGGCTTCGGTGGCGGCGATGAACTCCGGCAGCGCCGCGGCGGGCCCCTGCCGGTCCCTGATCGCCATGGCGCGGTCGAAATGCCTACGCGCCGTGAGCAAGTCCCCCATTGTCTGCACCGTCCTGGCTAGGTCGCGAACGACATCGCGACCGACTCGAGGTTGACATAGCGGTTCTCCGCACGGAACAGGTCCATGTCCACCAGCCATGTCTCGCCGGCAGCGGTCACTCGCACCGTCGCACCACTCACCTGCTGGATGGCTACCTCGAACGCATGCCCGTGACCGTCCGGTAGCGCGGTGCCGGCCGGCGCGACGGTGATCACGGTAGCCGGCCGCGGCGCGGGCGAGATCGCGACGTCCCTGGCGTCCGGCCGCGCGAGTTCGACGACGCTGACGGTGGTGCGCGGCGCCGGCCGCGAGGTGCTGACGACGCTGACCACCGGCATCCGCACGCTGGCCCAACGCTTCAGGTCGCGGGTATGCACGCACACCCGCTCGCCGGCGCCGGCGGTGCGGATCACGATCCGCTTGGCGATTGCGTCGTCGGCGGCGACGAACACCCGTGACAACTCCCCGGCATCGGTGACGGGAATCATCAGTCGGTCGCCGTTGCTCAACTTGCCCACCAACACGCCCGACGGCCCGATCTCCAGGATCAGGCTCTGCGGCAACGGAGTTCGCCGCAGTCCCCGCAGGAACGGGCGCGGGCCGCACATGTTGGCCGCCGCCGCGGCGGCCTGCTCTCCGTTGAGGCGGCGCAGGACCACGCTCGGCGGGCTGGGCGCCTGCGTCGGTGTGCGCACAGTGACCGTGACGGTGCACTCCCCATCCGGATACACCGTCACGTTTTGGATGACCTCATCGGCGCGCAGCGTCCACGCCTGCGCGAGCACGTGCGAGTTGATCGCATTGGCCGGGTAGGCGTACGTCGTCATCCATCCGGCCTCACCGCGAATGGCCTTCCACTTTTGCGTCGTGCCGGACACCGCATCCCAGCCCAGCCGACGATCGAGCTCGGTGAGATCCGTCGCGGTGGCGACCTTGGCGCGCAAACCCTGGCAACGCAGCAATCCGGCGATGCGTTGAGCCGCCGAAATGGCCGTAGCGCCAAGGGTTGTGCGCCACCGCAAGGCATCGGTGTTGTCGATCACCGGCAACCGCAGGATCAACCATGTTTCGCGCCGGCCCGCGTACGGCGGGGTGCCGATCTCCGCGTCATAGACCCGCGGGTAGTCGCCCACGTTGCCGCACCGCGACCCGATCGAGACGACGCTGATCGAGTCGAGCTGCAGGCCCAGCGGGTGCTGCAGCAGCGGCACCAGGTCGACGACATCGATCACGTTCTCGGTCTCGACGCTCACCGAGCCTGTCACCGTGGTGGCCCGGTGTGCCCTGCCGAGCAGCTGCACGGCCACCACTGCCACGCCGTCTTCGACGCGCACTCCGCCTCCGGATCGGTTGCTGGCCACCGTGATTGGCTCACTCCAGGAGATCGGCCGCCGACCTCGCCGCCACAGGACCGCCCATGACCACGCCGGCTGCCCCCGCCATGGCACGAACACCACCGCGACACCCAGCACCGCGGCCACCGCGGCGCCGACGTAACCGCCGACCGCCCAACCGGCCAGCGCCAGAAGGAACACCAGCAGTATCCCGACGACCCGCCGGTTGCTGCCCGGGTTGAAGCCCGTCAAGCGCGACCTCATCGCGCCCTCCGCAGTCGCGCGCTGATCGCCGCGACCAACACACCGGCGATGACGACACCGAGGAAGCCGATCGCGATGTTGCGCGCCCGATGATCCGGGGGCGGCGGGGGTGCGGCCGGCGTGATCACGCGGGTTTGCGCGCCCGGGGGCATCTTGTCACCGGGAGGGATGTTGAACGTCAACGCGGCGACCGGATCCACCAGGCCGTAGCCCACCTTGTTGTCCACGCCGGCGGGCGGGTTATGGGCCGACTGCACGATCCGGTTGATGATCTGATGTGCGCTCAGCTCAGGGTATTTCGCGCGAACCAGCGCCGCGACGCCGCTGACGTACGCCGCCGAGAAGCTGGTGCCCCAGAACGGCATGTTCTTCTCGCCCGGCCGCGACGGTGGGTAGGCATTGACCGGTCCGCCGCCCTGTGGCGATAGGCCCATGATGTGCGTCGCGGGGCCCGCCACACCGACCCACGGACCCGACATGCTCTTGTCGATCGGCGCTCCGCCGGCGTCGACGCCGCCCACCGAGAGGACGTAGTCGGAGAACCACGACGGCGACGAGATCACCTTGACCTGCTGCCAGTCCCGCGGATCCGCCGGGTCCAGCGGGTCGTACATCGGGTTGTTGTCGCAGCCGCCTTCCCCGTCGTTGCCGGCCGCGGCGACGACCACTGCGTCCTTGACGGTCGCCGCGTACCAGAGTGCGGCGCCAAGCGCCCGCTGATCGGTCGACGACGCCGCGGGCAGACACGAGGTCACCGAGATGTTGATCACCTTGGCGCCCATGTTCGCCGCGTGGACGACGGCACGCGCCAGGGTGTTCAGGGTGCCGGCTTTGACCTTCTCATCCGAATTCGGGTCCGCCGGAGCGGGATTCACCGGCTCGAAGGCTCGTGACGACTGGCGTATCGAGATGATGGTGGCGTGCGGGGCCACCCCGACCACCCCGTCGGGTGCTCCCGGCGGGGGCGGCGGAACCGCGGGTTCGTCCTCGGTTTGCGGGTCGGGCGGTCCGTTGGAGGGAGCCATCGCGCCGGCCTCGGGGGGCGGGGG
>NZ_LQPV01000049.1:0-17186 GCF_002101935.1 Mycobacterium sp. IEC1808
ATGCCCAAACGCCGCCGCACCCGCGCCCAAGACCGCGCCCACCGGGTGGCCACCGAACGCCGCCACAACCGCGACGCCCGCCTAGCCCGAAAAGCCGAGCAGCCCAGCTACTTTGGACCCGCCCCACCCATCGAAGACGACGACGACCCGCCGCCATTTTAAGCCGGGCTAAATTCCCTGCGGGTGCGTCGTCTCCTGCAGAGTCATCGGCAGGACGTACCAGCCAATCAGCGTGCGATGCCACCAGGCGTGGTCACGCCGCAACTCCGCGACGGTCGTGAACCGGTATTCATACAGCTGCGCGCGCACGTACCGCGGCGGCGAGTCCAGAAATGGATTGCGCCGCAACAGCCGCAGCGTCGGACGGTCGTTGCGTAGCAGCCGCTGCATGAACGGCCTCAGCCACGGCTGGGCGTAGCCGGGCGAGATCGCGGCGAACCACATCAGCCAGTCCAGGCGCAGATGGTAGGGGGCCCACTGCCGCGGCAGCCGTCGCAAGCCGCCGGGTTTGCCCTTGAATTCGTATTCTTTCCACACCGTTTCGTCGGTGACCCGCGTCTCGTCGGTGCCCTCGATCACCACCTCGCGGCGGACCCGCCCGATGCTGCCGAACGCTCCGTACGTGTTTACCAGATGAAATGGGTTGAAGGACATGTTCATTCGCTGACGCGGCGAAAGCATGTTGCGCACCGGCCAGTAGCTCAGGAACAGCACGGCGGCACTGAACGCCATCACCACGGCGGCGAACCACAGCGGCGGCGCCGGCCATGCCGGATGCGCGGGCACCGGAAAGAGCAGCGCCAGCGTTGAGTCGTCGATGGCGCTGAACGCCAGCATGATCGTCACCCAGTTGAGCCAGGCGAAGTTGCCCGACGCCACCAGCCACAGCTGGGTGACGACGACGATCACGCCGGCCACGCTGGCCACCGGCTGCGGCGCGAACAACCCGAACGGCACGATCAGCTGGGCGAAATGGTTGCCGGCCACCTCGACGCGGTGCAGCGGCCTGGGCAGGTGATGGAAGAACCAGCTCAACGGCCCCGGCATCGGCTGTGTCTCGTGGTGGTAGTACAGGCACGTCAGGTCGCGCCAGCACGGGTCGCCGCGCATCTTGATCAGCCCCGCGCCGAACTCGACCCGGAACAGCAGCAGCCGCGCCATCCACAGCGTCAGCACCGGCGGCGCCACCCGGTCGTTGCCGACGAAGATCATCAGGAACCCCGCCTCCAGCAGCAACGACTCCCAGCCGAACCCGTACCAGGTCTGGCCGACGTTGACGATCGAAAGGTAGAGCGCCCACAGCGCCAGCCACGCCAGCATCGCGGCCCACACCGGCGCCAGGTCGGCCGCGCCGGCGACGACGGCCGCCGCCAGCGCCGCACCCAGCCAGGCCACGCCCGCGAACAGCCGGTCGGAATAGCGAAAGTGGAAAAGGCTCGGCGCCCGCCAAAACGTCTGCCGGGCCAAGAACCGGGGCACCGGCAGCATCCCGTGCTCGCCGATGAGCGCCCGGAATTGCAGCGCGGCCGCGACGAAGGCGATCAGATAGATGGCCGCGACACCACGCTGCAGGACCATCCGGCCCAGCCAGTATTCGGGTGCCGAGAACCAACCCATGGTCGTCACGTATTACCAGTCAAGCAGCACAGAAACCGGAAGCCAACGCCCCGATTGTCAGTCCTCGCGCGGCGCCGGTCCCCGTCGTGGAACTGCCACCACCGACGCGGCGAGCACCGCAAGCGAAATCAGCGCCAGCAGTTGCACATTCGCCGCATGCCCGGCGTAACCGTCGACCGAGCGCCATGGATGCCGCGACAGCGCCGCACCGGCCAGGATCAGCCCTCCGGCGCTCAGCACCACGGTCAAGGCGTCGCGCCGGCGCCGCACGGCATACCGCAGCCCCGCCGCGGCGCCGGCCACCACCAACCCCGCCGGGCCCGCGATGGCCGTCCCGGCCGCCAGCACGCCGACGGCCGCCCAGGGGCCGGGGGCCCACGGTCGGGCGGGCGGGTCGTCGGTGCGCCCGCGCCGGGTGCGCCACAAGGCGAGCGCGGCCAGCAGCGGCAGCAACGCCAGCCCCACCGCCAGGCCCGTCCGGTACAGCGAATTGGAGGCGAAGCTCAGCGTGATGGTGCCGGGGTCCCCTGCCGGCACCACCCAGCCCTGCTGCCACCCGTTGACCGCGACCGGGGTCAGCCGGGCCCCAGCGGCGGTGCGCGCCACCCACCCGGGGTTGATGCTCTCGGGGATGACCAGCACCCGCTCGGTGGGCGACGCGGGGGCCCGCACCTCGCGGCGGCTCGGACCCCACGCCCCGGTAGGGGCGGGAGCCAGGAAGGGCTCAGTCGCGCTGGGTATCTCGGCGGCGGCCGGGGTCGACAGCCGGGCCCCGTCTACGACGAACTCGGCGCCGGGGCTGATCAACAGCTCCTGCTGGCCGGCCGGCAGCGCGATCGGCTCGGTTTCGCAAGGCTGCGCCGCGACCGGTGCGCCGTCCAGCAGCGCGCCGGCGGTGGTGCGGATCGAGGTGTGCACGAACCGGCCCGCGACGGCGACGACCGGCCCGCGATCGCAGCCGACGGTGATCTCCCGCGACCGGTTGCGGGCGGCGTCGGCGGGCGCGATCGGGTTGCCGTCGGCGCCCAGCACCGCGACCTCGGCCAGGCCCGGCGGCTTGAGCTGATCGAAGCCCAGGGCGTTGCGGTCGATCACGTCTTCCCAGTCGAGCAGGCTGATGCTGACGGTGTCTGTCACCCGCGGCTTGAGCGAAAGCGTTTGCGGCTCACCCGGTTTCAGCTTCCAGACCTGCGGGCCGTCGCCCAGGTCGACCGCCAGCACCGTCGGGTGCGCCGGCAGCGTCGACCCGCTGGGCGCCACGCGCAGCGCGGTGACCTCGGTGGGCCGCGGCAGGGTGAGGGTCAGCGTCGGCGGGGACTTGTGCTGCACCACCCGCTGCGGCGCGGTCCACGCGGTGGCCGGGTCGCCGTCCGTCGCCGCGAACGCGGACCCCAGGATGTCCACGACGTCCGAATCGCCTTGGGCCCGAGTGGTATTGGGCTCGGCGACCAGGTCGGCCAGCTTGGGCCCCTGTCGTGGCCGCACCCACACCGTCGGCGTCACCGACACCGGATCTGTGACGGTCAGGGTTCGGCTGAAGTTGACCGGCTCTTCCGGAGCCAGCGCCATCGATGCCGCGCAGCGCACACCACCGGCCGCCGCCGCACAACCCGGCCTGCCGAGCAGCTCCGATCCCAGGTCCCACGCGGCGACCGCCGCGCCCGGCGGCGGCCCGGGCACCCGCACGGTGTGCCGCAGGCTGACCGGATGGGCGAAGCCGGACGCGTCGTACTGGGTGATCGACAGGTCGGTGATGCCGAACTGCACGCCGGGGGAGCCGTCGTCGGTGCCGGCGGCGGTGATCCGCACCCACGGCGTTTCGCCGTACGGCAGCGCCACCGCGAGCGGCTTGCCCGGCTCGTCGAACCGCAGCGTGGTGCTGCCGTTGGCCGTCTCGACCAGGATGCGGCGGACCTGGGCGCCGACGGCGGTGGCGCTCGGCGTGATGGTGAGGGAGCCGTTGGTCACCGGGTGGTCGAAGTCCACCCGCAGCCACTGCCCGACGGCGGCCTGCAGCGCGTTGGACACCCACGCCGTCGCCGAGTCGCCGTCGATCGCCGCGGCGGGGGAGGTCGCCGGCGCGACGTCGGGCATGGCGGTGGAGTCCGACGACGAGCTCGACACGGTGATGCGGCCGCCGTTCCAGGCCCCGAACACCATGTCGGCGCCCGGGACCGGATAGTCGGGGACGCGGTTGAACGTGTGCCTCGCGTCGCCGTCCGCCCGGACGGCCGACGAATGCTGGTCGACGCGGCCGTAGTCGGTTTCGCGGGCCACCGGTGTGTCGGTGACCGTCACGAGGGGTGCGGGCAGGCCGGCGGCGTGGGCGTCGGCGCCCATCAGCACCGGGCCTAGCGGCGGCTGGCCCAGCAGCCGTCGCCGCTCATCCAGGCGCAGCAGCACCTCGGGGCCGCCGGCGACCCGGGGCAGCCGGTCGGCGTCGACGAAGTAGGGCGCGCCCGGATCACCGGCAACCGCGACGCGGTAGATCTCGACCGCCGGGAAGCGCGGCCGCAGGCCGCTGTCGGCGACGAAGCCCGCCAGCGTGCCGGGCCCGACGGGATCGCCGAACTGCGCCACCTTCTGCAGCCCCGGCGAGCCCTCGACGGCGCGGTGCACCAGGATGGGGCGCGCCGAGCGCGACGTCTCCGGATCCAGGTCGTTGCGCAGCACGACATACGAAATGCCTTGGCGGGCAAGGGTATCGGCCAGGCCGACCGAGGGTTGCCCGGCGGCGAACAGGCGCTGTACCGAATCCAGCGCCCGGATGGTCTGCGGCGGGGTCAAGGGGATGGAGTCGCGCACGCCCCACGGGCTGTGGCCGAGCACCTGCAGCGGCTCGTCGTGGGTGGTGCCCCACGACTGGGTGGCGAACGGCGCCCCGGGGACCACCAGCACCCGCCCGGAAACCGGTGTACCGGTGTTGTGTTCGTCCAGCCAGTCGGCGGCCTGGTGCCAGTACGCCGGGATCGCGCCAAACGTGCCCGGCGGGGCGAGCCGGCCGGTCCACGCCAGCGAGGTGCTGACCATCAGCGCCGTCAGGACCACGACCGCCACGGCGGCCCGCTTGTCGCGCTCGGGATGGGCGAACGCGCGCAGCCACGCCGAGCGCGGCGCGCTGCCCGGCAGTGCGACCCGGCCCAGCAGCTGGGCGACGCCCAGCGCCACCGGGATGCGGATCACCGGTCCCAGCTTGTGCACGTTGCGCAGCGGCGCGCCGGCGGCGTCCATGAAGGCCTGCACCTCGTGGGCGAAGGGCGACCCCAGCCCGCCGCTGTAACCGACGGCCATCAAGACCACGCCGACCAGCAGCATGGTCACCAGCCGTCCCCGCGCCGGCATTCCCGCGCTGGCCAACCCGGCCAGCCCGGCCGCCGCGACCAGGCAGGTAGCCAGGACGGCCGCCGACCCGGTCACCAGGGGCGCGCCGGCCGTGGCGGTCGGCGCCACGAACGGGGTCCAGCTGTCGGTGCCGCGCAGAATCTCGGTCAGCGACGACCACTGCGTCGTCACGCCGGAGGATTCGATGAAGTCCAGGAACGGCGGGCTGACGTGGCGCAGGCAGACCAGCGCCAGCACCCACCACAGCGTGGCCAGGCCCAGCGCCAGTGCCCACCACGCCGTGTAGCGCCACCACAACCGGTTCGGGCGGTGACACGCCCACCAGATCACCGCCGGCAGGCAAGCGGCCAACGTCGCGATGGCGTTGACCGCGCCCATCAGCGCGACCGCCAGCCCGGCCTGCGCGGCCAGGACCCGCACCGACCTGTCGCCGGCCGCCCGTAGCGCCAGGATCGTCGGCAACAACACCCACGGCGCCAGCATCATCGGCAGGCTTTCCGACGAGATCGAGCCGAGCGTGGTCAGCACCCGCGGCGACAGCGCGAACGCCACCGCGCCGATCACCCGCGACGACGGGCTGCCGATGCCCAGCGCCTCGGCCACCCGCAGCAGCCCCCAAAACCCGACCGTGAGCAGCAACGCCCACCACAGCCGCTGGGTCACCCAGCCTGGCACCCCGAGCGCGTGGCCGACCAGAAAGAAGGTGCCGTGCGGAAACAGGTAGCCGTAGGCCTGGTTCTGCGCCTGGCCGAACGGCAGTTCGCTGTTCCACAGGTTGGTCGCGCGGGCCAGGAAGCGCAGCGGGTTGGCGGTGAGGTCGAGCTTGGTGTCGGGCGAGACCTGCCCGGGCGACTGCGCGAACGTCAGCGCCAGCGCGACGGCGCCGACCAACAGCAACCACCGGCGGGAGAGCGGCGCAGCCGACGAGCAGGGGGTCGGCGCGCCGGCCCGGGTCCTACTCGGGCTAGCTACGGTTGCCGTACTCGACCCGGTTGAGCACTGACGACTGCGGATCGCCCCCGGGGAGTGGCGGCTTCGTGTCCTGCTGCACCATCAAGGTGATCCCGAAGATCGCGGCCGCGCCCAGCAACAGACCAACCACGACGCTCGCGGCGGCGGGCGCGATGATCCGGTTCATGAAACGGCTCCTGGAATTTCTCGGGGACTAGCGCCAACCTAGCAGAACGGCGCTCACCGGCCGGGCCGGCGAGTCACGGCCACGGCACGCAATGACCATGCCAGCAGCGAGAGCCGTAATTCACCAGATACGGCCCGGCGGGGCTGCGCGGTGCGGTCTGCACCGGCACCGCCTTGTGGTCGTCCATCGCCAGCGTCACGCCGACGGTCACGGCGGCGCCGAGCGACAACCCCACCGCGATGCTGGCCGCAGCGACCAACGAAAACCCGGCCATCGCCGGCCCCTCCCTGCCAGGCAAATGGGCTGATTGCCAACCTACCGGCGATGCCCCCTGGAGCACGGGACGAAACGCCCGCCGTGACAACATGGCCCGATGCCCTTCCCCCGCATCCTGGCCATGCTCGTCGCCGCGACCGCCTTGCTGGCCGGCTGTGGCCACCATGCCGCCCGCCCACCCGCGGCCTCGTCGAGCAAGCCGGCGGCCGCCCCCGCGCCGCCGGTATGCGCCGATCCGCCGGCCGTCCCGGCCGCGCTGTCGACCCGCGACAAGCTGGCTCAACTGCTGATGGTGGGCGTGCGGAACGCCGACGAAGCCCGAACCGTCGTCAACGACTCCCACGTCGGCGGGATCATCATCGGTGGCTGGACGGACCTCTCGATTTTCAAGGGCGGGCTGGCCGAGGTGGCCCACAGCGCGGGGCCCTTGCCGCTGGCGGTCGGCGTCGACGAGGAAGGTGGCCGGGTATCGCGGTTGAAGTCGCTGATCGGGGTGGCCCCGTCGGCCCGGCAACTGGCGCAGACCCAGACGGTCCAGCAAGTACACGACCTCGAAGTGGAGCGCGGCAAGAAGATGCGCGACCTGGGTATCACCATCGACTTCGCCCCTGTGGTCGACGTCACCGATGCACCGGACGGCGTGATCGGTGACCGCTCATTCGGCGCGGACCCGAACACCGTCACCGCCTACGCCGGGGCCTACGCGCAGGGCCTGCGCGACGCCGGCCTGCTGCCGGTGCTCAAGCACTTCCCCGGCCATGGACACGGCTCGGGCGATTCCCACAAGGGCGGCGTCGTCACGCCGCCGCTGAGCGAACTACAGACCAGCGACCTCGTGCCTTATCGGACGCTGGTGGCCCAGCTCCCGGTCGCAGTCATGATCGGCCACCTGCAGGTCCCCGGGCTGACCGGCGACGACCCCGCCAGCCTGAGCCGGGCTGCGGTGCAGTTGCTGCGCGACGGCACCGGTTACGGCGCCCCGCCCTTCAACGGGCCGGTGTTCAGCGACGACCTGTCCAGCATGGCCGCGATCTCCGATCGGTATGGCGTGTCCGAGGCGGTGCTGCGCGCGCTGCAGGCGGGTACCGACGTGGCGCTGTGGGTCAGCATCGAAGAGGTGCCCGCGGTCCTGGACCGGCTGGAAAAGGCCGTGGCCGCCGGCGAACTGCCGATGCCGGCGGTCGATGCGTCGGTGGTGCGGGTGGCGACGATGAAGGGCGCCAATCGAACATGTGGCCACTAATGCGCCGCATCCTCGTTACCCTGTAGTCAGATTGGCGGCTAGAGAGGCAACGACGATGGCGGGTGGTACCAAGCGGTTACCGCGTGCTGTCCGCGAACAGCAGATGCTCGACGCCGCCGTGCAAATGTTCTCCGTCAACGGTTATCACGAGACGTCGATGGACGCGATCGCCGCCGAGGCGCAGATCTCCAAGCCGATGCTGTACCTGTATTACGGCTCCAAGGAGGACCTGTTCGGCGCCTGCCTGGACCGCGAGCTGGGGCGGTTCGTCGACGCGGTGCGCGCCGACATCAACTTCGCCCAGAGCCCAAAGGACCTGTTGCGCAACGCTATCGGGTCGTTCATGCGTTACATCGACGCCAACCGCGCGTCCTGGATCGTGATGTACACCCAGGCCATCAGCTCGCAGGCGTTCGCGCACACGGTGCGCGAGGGACGCGAGCAGATCATCGAATTGGTGGCCGAGCTGATGCGGGCGGGCAGCCGCACCCCACGCTCGGACGCCGAGTATCAGATGATGGCGGTGGCGCTGGTCGGCGGCGGCGAGGCGATGGCCAACCGGCTGTCCACCGGCGACATCGGCGTCGACGAGGCGGCCGAGCTGATGTTCGACCTGTTCTGGCACGGTCTGCGCGGCACGCCGGAGGATCGGGAAGCCGCCTCACAAGCCGGATAAGCCGGCTGGCCCCTACATTCGTGGGGTGCACTCGTCGGCTCGCAACCTCGACTTCTTTTGCGCGGTAGTCATCGTCGGGTTGCTGGCCGGGGTCGCCGGCTTGGCGACGACGGAGGTGCTGCGGTTCGTCGAGCACGTCACCTACCACTACAGTTTCGGGCCGCTGCTGGCCGGAATCACCGGCAGCAGCCCGGTCCGCCGCGTGCTGGGGCCGGTGATCGGCGGGGCGCTGGCGGGCCTGGGTTGGTGGATCCTGCGGCGCCGCACCCCAGTGCCGCCGCTGGCCCAGACCATCGCCCGCCACGAGCCGATCCCGCGGCTGGCATGGAGCGTCGACGCCGTGTTGCAGGTGCTGCTGGTCGGCTCCGGCGCCTCCCTGGGCCGCGAGGGCGCCCCGCGCCAATTCGCCGCTGCCCTGGGCGATTTCGCCACCGCGTGGCTGAAGCGGCTGTCCAGCCACGACCGCCAGGTCTTGCTGGCCTGCGCGGCCGGCGCGGGCCTGGGCGCCGTGTACGCCGTGCCGCTGGCCGGCGCGTTGTTCGCGGTGCGGATCATGCTGAACACCTGGCACCCACGGGCGGTGGGCGCCGCGTGCCTCACGTCCAGCCTTGCCGTCGCGATCTGCTCGGCCGAAACCCACGATCAGCCGAGCCTGGATTGGCCCAGCGCCGAATCGTCGTACCTGCTGACCGCGCACGGGCTGATCCTGGCGCCGGTCGCCCTCGCGGTGGGATTGGCGTTCAAGTGGCTGATGGCGGTCGCGCGGCCGGCCCGGGTGATGCGATCGTGGTTCCTGATTCCGGCGCTGGCGGGCGCCGGTCTGGTGATGGGCATCTGCTCGCATTGGTGGCCCGAGCTGCCCGGCAACGGCCGCAGCATCCTGACCGTCAGCCTGGCCAGCCGCATGACCCTGTCGGCGGCCCTGGTCATTCTGGTGTTGAAACCGCTGCTGACGGCGCTGTTCCTGCGCGCCGGCGGCGCCGGCGGAATGCTCACCCCCTCGCTGGCCACCGGCGCGGCCGCGGGATCGGCCCTGGTGCTGGCGGTCAATTGGGCGGCCGGGACACACATGCACACCCCGGCCGTCTCACTGGCCGGGGCCGCCGGCGTGCTCGCGGTGACCCAGGGCTCGCCGATCTGGGCGGCGATCTTCGTCTGGGAGCTGGCCCACCCGCCGCTGTGGCTGTTCGGAGTGTTCCTGCTGACCGCCTGCGGCGCATACGGATTAAAGGTGCTCGCGGTCGGCCGCAGGCCGGCGCGGGAGGCCTAGAGGGCGCGGACGCTGCCGGTCAGGTAGGGATATCCCTTCGCGATGTTGCGCAGCGAAATATCCCAGCCGCCGTCGTCGCCCTGGTCGATGTAAAGCCCCGCGGTGCCGGGGAGCACCAGCGGCTTGCCGAACCGCACCGAGTACTGCGCCTCATCGGGAATCCGGGCCTCGATATTGGCCAGAACCGCTGCGGCGCTGAACATCCCGTGCGCGATGACGGTCGGGAACCCGAACAGCTTGGCGGCGACCGGGTTGGTGTGGATCGGGTTGTGGTCACCGCCGACGGCCGCGTAGCGACGGATCTGGCCGGGGCTGATCCGCAGCACCGTGCTGGGCGGGGGCAGCTTCGGCTGCTTCTGCGGCGGTGGTTTGGGCTCGTCGGACAGGCTGGTGCGCTGCTGGTGCAGGAAGGTGGTCACCTGGTGCCACGCGACGTCGTTACCGACGCTCACGTCGGTCACCAGGTCCACCAGCAGGCCCTTGCGGTGCTCGCGCAGGTTCTCGGCGTGCACGCGCACCCCGACCGTGTCGGTCACCGCGATCGGGCGGTACTGCGTGATGCGGTTCTCGGTGTGCACCGAACCCATTGCGGCAAAAGGAAAGTCGAAGCCGGTCACCAGCGACATCATCGCCGGAAAGGTCAACGCGAACGGGTAGGTCAGCGGCACGTGGTTGCCGTAGCGCAGGCCCGTGACGCCCGCGTACTCGGCCACGTTCGACTGGTCGATGGGCAGTTCCTCGACGGTCACCGTGCGGCTGGGCAGCTGGTCGGAGCGGGGCAGCAGGGGCAGCGCCCCGGCCGCCGCGCGCAGCATGTTTCGCAAACCGCTGGGCTGGCTCATCACGCCCCCAACATCGCCTGGCCGCAGACGCGAATGACATTGCCGGTCACCGCGTTTGACGCCGGGCTGGCGAAGTAGGCGATCGTCTCGGCGACGTCGACGGGCTGGCCGCCCTGCAACAGCGAATTCATCCGGCGGCCGACCTCGCGGGTGGCCAGCGGGATGGCCGCCGTCATCTGGGTTTCGATGAACCCCGGCGCGACCGCGTTGATCGTGATGCCCTTCTCGTAGAGCCCCGGCGCCAGCGCCTGGGTCAGGCCGATCATGCCGGCCTTGGTGGTGGCGTAGTTGGTCTGTCCGCGGTTGCCCGCGATGCCGGCCATCGACGACAGGCCGATCACCCGGCCCCCCTCGCCGATGCTGCCGTTGCCGACCAGGCCCTCGGTGAGCCGTTGCGGGGCAAGCAGATTGACCGCCAACACGGCGTCCCAGCGTGCCTCGTCCATGTTCACCAGCAGCTTGTCGCGGGTGATGCCGGCGTTGTTGACCAGGACGTCGGCGTGCCCGGCGTAGTGGTCGTTCAGGTGCTCGGTGATCTTGTCGACCGCGTCGTCGGCGGTGACGTCCAGCCACAACGGGGTGCCCCCGACCCGGCTGGCGGTCTCGGCCAAAGCCTCGGCGGCCGACTCCACGTCGATCGCGACGACGCGGGCGCCGTCGCGGGCGAACACCTCGGCGATGCAGGCGCCGATGCCGCGGGCGGCGCCGGTCACGATCGCCACCTTGCCGTCCAGCGGCCGTTCCCAGTCGGCGGGCGGGGTGGAGTCGGCCTCGCCGACGTAGAAGACCTGGCCGTCGACGTAGGCGGACTTGCCGGACAGCAGGAATCGCATCGTGGATTCCAGGCCGGTCGCGGCGGGTTTCGCGTGCGGCGACAGGTACACCAGCTGCGCGGTCGACCCGTTGCGCAGCTCCTTGCCGAGCGAGCGGGTGAAGCCCTCGAGTGCGCGCTGCGCGATGCGCTCGTCGGTGCTGCCGGCGGCGTCGGGTGTGGTGCCGACGACCACGACGCGCGCGTTGTGGCCCAGGTTGCGCAGCACCGGGGTGAAGAACTCGTAGAGGCCCTTGAGCCCGGCGGGCGTCGTGATGCCGGTGGCGTCGAACACCAGCCCGCCGAACTTGTCGGCCCAGCGGCCGCCCAGGTTGGCGCCCACCACGTCGTAGTCGGAATCCAGGGCGGCGCGCAGCGGCTCGACCACCCGGCCCTCACCGCCGATCAGCAGCGACCCCGGCAGCGGCGGTTCGCCGGGCCGGTACCGGCGCAGCGTCTCGGGCTGCGGAATGCCGAGTTGCTTTGCCAGAAACGATCCGGGGCCGGAGTTGACCACCTGCGAGAACAGATCGGACGAGCCTTTTGGAGCCACTGAGCTGCCTTCCATCTTCATTCGTGTTCTTTGGGCGCTGTCGCGCCCGTCATCCGCCAACCGTATCGAGACGAACTTACTTCAGAGTAAGAACAGTGGGTACTATGGCGAACAACGGCCGGTTCAAAAGTGATGTACCCGGAGATGCACGGAGAGAAAAGTGGCCCCAGCGAGTTCTAACACCAGGCGACCAGTTGCGGTACTGGGCGGCAATCGCATCCCGTTTGCGCGATCGGACGGCGCGTACGCCGAGGCGTCCAACCAGGACATGTTCACCGCGGCCCTGGACGGGCTGGTGGACCGGTTCGGGCTGGCCGGCGAGCGGCTGGGCGTCGTCGTAGGCGGCGCCGTGCTCAAGCACAGCCGCGACTTCAACCTAACCCGCGAATGCGTGCTGGGCTCCGAGCTGTCGTCGTACACGCCCGCGTTCGACGTCCAGCAGGCGTGCGGGACGGGGCTGCAGGCCGCGATCGCCGCGGCCGACGGCGTCGCCTCCGGTCGCTACGAGGTGGCCGCGGCCGGTGGGGTGGACACCACCTCCGACCCGCCGATCGGTTTGGGCGACAACCTGCGCCGCCAGCTGCTCAAGCTGCGCAGGTCCAAGTCGAACCTGCAACGGCTCAAGCTGGTGGGCACGCTGCCCGCCACCCTGGGGATCGAGATCCCGGCCAACAGCGAGCCGCGCACCGGGTTGTCGATGGGCGAGCACGCCGCCATCACCGCCAAGCAGATGGGCATCAAGCGCGTCGACCAGGACGCGCTGGCCGTCGCCAGCCACCGCAACATGGCCGCCGCCTACGACCGGGGCTTCTTCGACGACCTCGTCACCCCGTTCCTCGGGCTCTACCGCGACGACAATCTGCGGGCCAACGCCAGCACCGAAAAGCTCGCGACGCTGCGTCCCGTCTTCGGGGTGAAGAACGGGGACGCGACGATGACGGCCGGCAACTCCACCCCCCTGACGGACGGCGCGTCGGTCGCGCTGCTGGCCAGCGACGACTGGGCGGCTGCCCACTCGCTGACGCCGCTGGCCTACCTGGTGGACGCCGAGACCGCCGCCGTGGACTACGTCAACGGGCGCGACGGGCTGCTGATGGCGCCGACGTACGCGGTGCCCCGCCTGCTGGCCAGAAACGGACTCAGCCTGCAGGACTTCGATTTCTACGAGATCCACGAGGCGTTCGCGTCGGTGGTGCTCGCGCACCTGCAGGCCTGGGAATCCGAGGAGTACTGCAAGGAGCGGCTGGGGCTCGACGCCGCGCTCGGGTCGATCGACCGGGCCAAGCTCAACGTCAACGGGTCGTCGCTGGCCGCCGGCCATCCCTTCGCGGCCACCGGCGGTCGGATCCTGGCGCAGGCCGCCAAGCAGCTGGCCGAGAAGAAAGCCGAGCAGAAGGGCGGCGGCACCCTTCGGGCGCTGATCTCCATCTGCGCGGCCGGCGGCCAGGGCGTCGCGGCGATCCTGGAGGCCTGACCGGCCGCCTCGACCATCGAGGCGCGAATGAATTCGGTCACACCCGGTTACGAACCCGGGCACGCGGGTATCCGACCGACCGGATAGCCCCGTGTTGTGGTCTGACCCCCCGACCCCGACGGCAATACGGGGCGTCCCCTAATCGACCGCCGGTCAGCGACGGGGGGGCGAAAAGGGCCGCCGCTGGAGTGAGGGGATCCAGCGGCGGTCTTTTTTGCTCGCCCGGGCCACAGACACAAGGTCCCCCGCTTCAACGTGGAAGCGGGGGACCTTGGTAATTCAGCTGGGCGGACCCAGACGGTCTAGAACGCCGCCTCGTCGAGCTCCATGATGTCGTTGTCCAGCGTCTCGATGACCTCGCGGGTGCTCGCCAGCAGGGGCAGGAAGTTCTTCGCGAAGAACGATGCCACCGCGATCTTGCCCTCGTAGAAGGACCGCTCGGCGCCGCTGGCTCCGGCGTCCAGCGCCGCCACCGCGACCGCGGCCTGACGCTGCAGCAACCAGCCGATGACCAGGTCGCCGACGCTCATCAGGAAGCGCACCGAGCCCAGGCCCACCTTGTACAGGCTGGTGACGTCCTCCTGCGCGGCCATCAGGTAGCCGGTCAGGGTGGCCGCCATGGCCTGCACGTCGGTCAGCGCCTTGCCGAGCAGCTCGCGCTCGGTCTTGAGCCGGCCGTTGCCGGACTCGCTGTCGACGAACTTCTGGATCTCCCCGGACACGTGGGCCAGCGCCACACCCTTGTCGCGGACGATCTTGCGGAAGAAGAAGTCCTGCGCCTGGATGGCCGTGGTGCCCTCGTAGAGCGAGTCGATCTTGGCGTCACGGATGTACTGCTCGATCGGGTAGTCCTGCAGGAAGCCGGACCCACCGAAGGTCTGCAGGCTCTCGGTGAGCTTGGCGTACGCCTGCTCGGAGCCCACACCCTTGACCACCGGCAGCATCAGGTCGTTGACCTTCACCGCCAGCTCGGCGTCCACACCGTGCAGCGCCTCGGCGACCGCCGCGTCCTGGTAGGTCGCGGTGAACAGGTACAGCGCGCGCAGACCCTCGGCGTAGGCCTTCTGGGTCATCAGCGAGCGGCGCACGTCCGGGTGGTGCGTGATCGTCACCCGCGGCGCGGTCTTGTCGGTCATCTGGGTCATGTCGGCGCCCTGCACCCGGGACTTGGCGTACTCGAGCGCGTTCAGGTAGCCGGTCGACAGGGTGGCGATCGCCTTGGTGCCGACCATCATGCGGGCCTGCTCGATCACCTCGAACATCTGCGCGATGCCGTTGTGCACCTCGCCGACCAGCCAGCCCTTGGCGGGCACGCCGTGCTGGCCGAGCGAGAGCTCGCAGGTCGCGGAGACCTTGAGGCCCATCTTGTGCTCGACGTTGGTGACGAATACGCCGTTGCGCTCGCCCAGCTCGCCGGTCTCGAAGTCGAACAGGAACTTGGGCACGAAGAACAGTGACAGCCCCTTGGTGCCCGGGCCGGCGCCCTCGGGGCGGGCCAGCACCAGGTGGAAGATGTTCTCGAACAGGTCACCGGAGTCACCCGAGGTGATGAAGCGCTTCACACCGTCGATGTGCCAGGACCCGTCCTCCTGCTGGACCGCCTTGGTGCGCCCGGCGCCCACGTCCGAACCGGCGTCCGGCTCGGTCAGCACCATGGTCGAACCCCAGCCGCGCTCGGCGGCCGTCACGGCCCACTTCTTCTGCTCCTCGGTGCCGAGGTGGTAGAGGATGTTGGCGAATCCGGCGCCGCCGCCGTACATCCACACGGCGGGGTTGGCGCCCAGGATGTGCTCGTGCAGCGCCCACAGCAGCGCCTTGGGCATCGGCATGCCGCCGAGCGCCTCGTCGATGCCGGCCTTGTCCCAGCCGGCCTCGGTGACGGCGCGGACGGACTCCTTGAAGGATTCCGGCAGGGTCACCGAGTGGGTCTCGGGGTCGAAAACCGGCGGGTTGCGGTCGCCCTCGACGAACGACTCCGCGACCGGTCCCTCGGCCAGACGGCTGATCTCGGACAGCATTTCCTGGGCGGTGTCGACGTCGAGGTCGCTGTACTCGCCTTGGCCTAAAGCCTTGTCAACGCCGAAAACTTCGAACAGGTTGAATACCTGGTCACGGACGTTGCTCTTGTAGTGGCTCACTACGTTCCTCCTCGTTGAGAATGCCACTTGTGGTTGGGTACTAGGTCTAAGTTACCCACCAGTAACTGCCCTAAAATATAACCGTTATTGTCGCCGAAGCAAGCGAGTGTGAGCTAAATTCCACCGTCTAACTAACCAACCGGTTGGGCAGTCCGCGTTTTCGCGCCCGACCTGCGGAGATGATGTGACGATGACGGACGTGAGGCGCGTCACAGCGCTGCCCGTGGTGGACCTGCGGGCCGCCCCCGAAGCGCTGCGGCAGGGCCTGCGCGAGGCCGCCCACGAGGTCGGATTCTTCTACCTCATCGGCCACGACGTGCCCGGGGAACTCGCCACCCGGCTGCTCGCCGCGGCGCGCCGGTTGTTTGCGCTGCCCGACGCCGACAAGGACGCGATCGCCATGGTGCGCAGCCCGCATTTCCGCGGCTACACCCGGCTGGGCGGCGAACTCACCCGGGGCCGGGTGGACTGGCGCGAGCAGATCGACCTCGGCCCGGAACGTCCCCCGATCGGCGGCCCCGGCAAGCCGGACTACCTGTGGCTGCAGGGCCCGAATCAGTGGCCCCAGGCCGTGCCCGAGTTGCCCGGCATCGTCGGCGAGTGGGACGCCGCGCTTTCCGCGGTGGCCCGCACCTTGCTGCGGCACTGGGCGGCGTCGCTGGGCAGCGCGCCGAACGCGTTCGACGCCGCGTTCGCCGACGCGCCGGCCACGCTGATCAAGATCATCCGCTACCCCGCCCGTGCGGCCAGCCCCCAAGGCGTGGGCGTGCACCGCGACGCCGGGGTGCTCACGGTGCTACTGGCCGAGCCGGGCAGCCGCGGACTGCAGGTGCGCCCCGCCCGGGGCGGCGACTGGGTCGAGGTGCCGCCGGTGGAGGGCGCGTTCATCGTCAACATCGGCGAGTTGCTCGAGGTGGCGACGGGCGGTTACCTGCGAGCCACCGAGCACCGGGTGCACCTAGGCGCCCCTGGCGAGGAGCGCATTTCGGTGCCGTACTTCTTCAACCCGCGACTGGACGCGCAGATCCCGCTGCTGGCGCTGCCCGAGGAACTGAGGGCACTCGCCGCCCGCGCCGCCAAAAGGGACGATCCGTCGGACCCGATCTTCTCCGTCTACGGCCGCAATGCGTGGAAGAGCAGACTGCGGGCGCATCCGGATGTGGCTTCAGCCCATGGATATTCGGCAGGTAGGGTCGGGGGCGAGAATTCCGTTCTCGGCGCAAGGGGCGAATGACCGCGGTGAACCCGAACAAGAACCTGACACCGTCCACACTTCGTGAGGCCTTCGGCCACTTTCCGTCCGGCGTGGTGGCCATCGCCGCCGAAGTCGAGGGGATCCGAGAAGGCTTGGCCGCCAGCACCTTCGTCCCCGTCTCGCTCGAGCCGCCGCTGGTGTCGTTCTGTGTACAGAACACCTCGACGACATGGCCCAAGCTCAAGGGCGCTCCTATGCTGGGCATCAGCGTGCTCGGCGAGGTCCATGACGAGGCCGCCCGCACCCTGGCGGCCAAGACCGGCGACCGGTTCGCCGGTCTGGAGACGGTGTCCTACGACAGCGGCGCGGTATTCATCAAGGGCACCGGCCTGTGGCTGGAGAGCGCGATCGAGCAACTGATCCCGGCGGGGGACCACACCATCGTGGTGCTGCGGGTCAACGAGGTGACGGTCGACGCCGAGGTGGCGCCCATCGTGTTTCACCGCAGCACGTTCCGCCGGCTCGGCGCCTAGCTGTACTGACCACGGACGTTGGTGACGGCGTGGCGTGGTGACATGACGAAGACCTCCGAGTGAAGTGCGAGCTGTCTA
>NZ_LQPV01000050.1:0-16947 GCF_002101935.1 Mycobacterium sp. IEC1808
GGGCCGGCCGGGGCTCGACCGGCATTGGGGGAGGCGGGGATTCGGCCCGACCGGGTGGCGGCGGCTCCGCCCAGTCGACCGGCATCGGGGGCGGCACGTGGCCGTTGGCCTTGGGTGGACTCGTCGGCATCGGCGGCGTCGGTGACGCCGCATTGACATCAAAGCTGGTGTGCGCCACGGCCTCCTCCGGAATTTCGATCCCCTCGGGGGGTTGAAAGAGCCGGTCGTAGTCGGCCGCCATGAGAACCTCTCAAAAAGTCATTCTTGCGACGAAGCACGAGAAGAGGCGAGAACCCATCCGGCGAGCCCGCCCAATCCCGTGCTTTGCCGCTCCGCGTCGTGCGATCTAACTGAACATGCCCGTCACGCCGGATTCGGTTTGGGCCATCGCTTGACTGGCCTCCGTGATCCTGGCTGCCAGACTCTTCAGCGACTCGTTCAGCTCAGCGGACGTCTCGTCCCACCGCTGCTGGACGGCCTGGTATGCCTCCGAACCGCTACCGCCCCACGCCGCGGCCAGCTTGGCGAGGGAACTTTTTCCTTCGTCGAGAAGTCCCTGGGTGGTCTGGACGGCACCCTGAATCTGGGAGGCGCCGCCTTCGATGCCGGCGAAATTCCATGACTGTTCTGACATAGCTTGGCTCCGTTATCTATTCGCTGTTGGGGTGGGTGCTAGAAGTTCATCTGCGACGACAGCGTGCTGGCCTGTTCGTCGTCGGCCTTGGAGTATTCGATGCCGGCGCTGTGGATGTTGCTCGAGATGTCGCCGAGCGTCTTGATCTGGGCCTGGCCCGCTTCGTGAAAGCGCTGCAACGCCTGCTGAGCGGCGGCGCCCGCTTGGCCGCGCCAGTGGCCGGCCAGTTCGCCACCGGTCGACTCCACCGTGCCGATCACCCGCTGGAGTTCGCCGGAGATCCGGTCAAAGTTGCTAGCCTCCGCGCTGAGGGTAGCGGCATCGGTCCTCATCTCTGCCATGCTGGACTACTTTCTCTTCTGCTACGTCCTCGCCATTGATGGCAAGTCTTCCGGCCGGGGGTGACCGGGAAGTCGATTAGCTGGGCGCTCACCAGTCGTCCTGGTCGTCCAACTCGTGGTTGAAGTCGTCTTCGTCGGGGGCGAGCAGCGCTGGGGCGGCGAGTCCGGGTCGGGCGGTTGCGCCGGATTGCGCCCCGGCGCCCATCATTCCCATCGGGGCGGCGCCGCCGACCGCGGAGGAACCGGCGCCGGCGCCCCCGCCGGGCCCGGCCGCCGCTGAGGGCTTGTCGATCAGCTGGCTCATCAGCGTCGTGCGCGGGTCGGATCCCGCTGCGCCCGGCAGTGATTCGGCGTGCATGAGTCCGAGGCCCACGCTGGGTCCCGATCCGCCGGCGAGCGGGTGATTGGACAGCGGGCCGGCGCCGAGCAGACCGATCTGCCCCGGTGCGTGATCGCTGGGGGCGCCGAGCGGGCCGCCCGCGGGGTTGCCGCCCATGCAGCCCATGCCGCCGGTCTGTCCGGCGAGCGACGTCAGCTGCTGGATCGGCTGCATCAGTTGCTGCATCGGACCGCTCAGCTGCCCGGCCTGCGCCAACTGGCTCAGCAATTGCATGGCCTGCTCTTCGAGCGGCACCGCCAAAACCGGAGTGGCCGTGGGGATCTCGTCCGCGAACTCCGCAAGCCGGCGCAAAGCGCCCGGGGCGGCTTTGCTCGCCACTCCGGAAAGCTGGCCCAACGCCTCGGTCCCGCCCACCTCCGGCTGCAGGATGGGCTTGATCGGCGCGAGCGGCTCGAAAACGGTGTTCGCCGCGGTCTCGGCCTGGTAGATGTCCATCGCCGCGGCGGCCTGATTCCACATTCGGACGAAGTAATCCATTTCGTTGAAGCCGATCGGCACGAGGTTGATCCCGAGGAAGTTGGTGGCCGTCAGTACCGCGTGCGTGATGTGGTTCATCGCGATCTCGGGCAGCGAGGGCGTCATGCCCAAGGCGTTCGTGTACGCCGCGGCCTGAGCCCCGGCCCGCAGTCCGCGCTGCTGCGCCTGTTTCGCGGCATCGTGCAGCCAGGCCACCGTCGGAGCGGCGGCGGCGATCGCGCGATCGCTGCTGGCGCCGGTCCATAATCCTTTGAGGGACACCAGGATTGCGGCCAGCTCGACGGCCTGCGCCTCCAATGCGCTCCCCAGCGCTTCCCACCCCGCGGCGGCCTGCAGCATCGGCGCCGGTCCCGCTCCGGCCATCAGGCGCGCGGTGTTCAGCTCCGGTGGCATCGCGTGCCACAACATGACTATCGGTCCCCTTGGGTTGTGCGTGAGTTTCTTGGTTATTTATTGCGCCGTATTGTTACGTCGAAGTGCTCCCATTTTTGCGCCCAGGCAACGGCTGAAACATGCGAAAGGGTTGCATTCGCATAGCTCTCCTCTAAATGTGCGTGAACGCAAACCAAATTGCTCGTGAACCCAAACCATTACGATTACGACGGAAAAGCAACCGGACGGTCACCGCGGTCCTCGACTCAGTAACGACCTTCGGGCCCAGCTTGTTTCGTGGGCTGATGGGATGATCCTAACCGCCTCCCGGGTGTCCTGGATGCACTTCTTCTGGAGGATCGATGTAAGCGGCTTGGATAACCTCTTTGCCCTCCGGCGCCACTAAAAATGCCTGCCCCGGCGGGCGGCGCTTGACCTGGATCTCGCGTGACGGGAAATCTTGTTTGTCGCCCGAAAGGAAAAGCGTCGGAGATCCCGCCCCGAACGCGGCACCGACAAATTTGTCCATGGTCGCCTTGTATGCGTAGCTCATTTGGCAGGTCACAATGATGTGCAGCCCGATGTCCGGAGCGGCCGGCAACAACGGCGCCAGCGGCGCCATCGGCGGCATCCCCCCGGCGGCGGCGACGATCATGTGCCAGTCGTCGACGAGCAACACCACGTCGAATCCCGTCCACCACGACCGCGACCGCAGTTGCGCGGTCGTCAGGTCGGCCGGCGGCAAGCGCTTCTGCAGGTTGAATGCGAGCGCCTTGATGGCTTCGTCGAGCGTCGTGCTGTTGCGGTTGATGGCCCCGGCGTCGAGTAGGTGGCTGTCCGGCACCGCATCCAACAGCCCGGAGCGGTAGTCGGCGAGCATGAACCGCACCTGCTGGGGGCTGTTGCGGGCGCAGATCGCTCGGGCGACCGCGTGAGCGATGCGCGTCTTGCCCGACTTCGGTCCGCCGAAGATGAGTAGGTGCGGCGTCGTGTACATGTGCGTGTACGCGACGGACAGGTCGGTTTCGCGCACTCCGATCGGGATCGTCCAGCGTGTGCGGTAGTCGGACTCCGGGCCCGGCGGGTGGGGGTCGAGCTCGTGCAGATGGATGCGCTCGGGCAGGACCCTGACCCGGGGCGCCCGATCGGTGTGCTGCGTCCCGACCTGGTTCACCGCCGCCGTGATCGCCTCCACCAGATTGTCGGCGCTGTGCACGCCGTCGAACCTCGGGACGCCGATCATCAAGTGGTGCTTCTCGATCGACATCGCCCGGCCCGGGCGATTGGCCGGGATCTCCCGGGTGACTCGGTCGATCTGGGTGTCGTTGACGTCGCCGAGCCGGAACTCGATCTTGGTGCCGAGGTAGTCGCGCACACGCGACTTCAGTTCCGTCCAGCGTGGCGTGGTGAGCACGGTGTGAATTCCGAACGACAGGCCCTGCGCGGCCAAATCCTGGACCTGGGACTCGAGGTCTGGGAACTCGCTGACGAACGCCGGCCACCCGTCGACGACCAGGAAGACGTCGCCGAACGGGTCGGCCGCGACGGGTTGGTCAGGGTCTTCCCGCAACTGCCGGTACATCGCGATGGAACCGACCCGGTGCTCCTTGAAGGTGGCTTCGCGTTGCCGCAGAACGGCTCGCACCTCCGCCACCACGCGCATGACTCGGTCGGGCTCCGACCGGGTCGCCACCCCGCCGACGTGCGGCAGGTCATCGAGGTAGATCAGCCCGCCGCCACCGAGATCGATGCAATAGAACTGAACCTGGCGCGGCGTGTGCGTGGCGGCGGCGGACAGGATCATCGTCTGCAGCAGTGTCGATTTTCCGGTTTGCGGTGCGCCCCCGATGCCGATGTTGCCGCCGGCGCCGGACACGTCGACTCCCCACACTCCCTGCAGGTGCCGGCGCGGCTCATCCATGATGCCCAGCGCGAAGCGCAACGGTTGGCGGTCGTCGCGCGCGATGAGTTCGTCGAGCGGTGTCGGATCCTTCAACGGCGGCAGCCACATCTTGTACGCATGCGACTCCGTCGTGCTGAGTTGGTCGAGCACCACCTCGCTCAGCGCCCGCAGCTTCGCGTCAGTCATGGGCGCCGTCCCCCGCAAGGGGGAGGTGCCCCCACCTCACCATCACTTCGTTCTGCATCGTCGCCGGCGCGGCTCATGACGTCATCGCCTCGTCGAATACCGGGGCGGCCGTGAACTGGTGGATCCGAAGCGTTTTCGGGCCGGGCCGCGGGCCGGCCCCGTTGCCGTCGCCGGCGGTCTCGGTGCGCTTCGGCGGAACGTACGGTGCACCGGTGTAAAGGGTGCTGAACTTGACCGGATCCTCCATGCCGACCCGGAGGAACCCGACGCCGCTCTCTTTGTTGGTGATGTATTGCGCCTCAGGGGTTCCGATCACCGACTTCGACTCGTGCGAGCTGGTGGTGCGCAAGGCGATGCGGTAGGTGAGGTTCGGCTCCAGCTTGTCGATGCGCGCCCCGCCGGTCTGCAACGACTGGGTGGCCAGCAGCAGGTGCACACGCAGGGACCGACCGACGCGGCAGATCCGGTCGAAGAGCGCGATGAAGTCCGGATGGCTTTGCAGCAGCTCGGCGAACTCGTCGACGACGACGAAAAGGGTTGGCAGCGGCTTGAGGTCGGCGCCGCGCTCGCGGTACTTCTCGTATTCGGCCACTCCCGAGAGCGCCCCGGTCGCGCCAACCGCGATCCCGGCTTGGCGGAGCAGCGACTGGCGGCGGTCGAGTTCGCCGGTCAGCACCTCGCCCATCCGGCTGACGAGCTCGGCCTCCTCGGCCATGTTGGTGATCACCGCGGCGGTGTGCGGAAGCTTCTCCATGCCGAGAAACGTTGAGCCGCCTTTGAAGTCGGTCAGCAGGAGGTTCACCTGGTCGGGGTGGTGCATGGCCACCAGCGAGAGGATGAGTGTGCGCAGGAACTCGGACTTTCCCGAACCGGTCGTTCCGATCAGCATCCCGTGCGGCCCGCCGCCAAACTCGGCGCCCTCCTTGATGTCCAGGTACATGACGTTGCCGGTCTTGAGTTCATGCCCGAACGGAATCTTGAGGCGGTCACGGTCGGTGTCGGTGAACATTCGCCACCGGGCCGGTGTCACCTCCTCGACGCTTTGCGCACCGACCAGCTGGTGCCATTCGGTGGCCACCTTCTTCTGTTGCACCCGGGAGCTTTTGTCGAGGATGGTGCCGGTGATCGACCATCCGGCCAGCTTCCTGGCGATGCGGGTGGCCTGTTGTGCCGACATGCGATCGGCGGTCGCGGTCACCTGGCGGAACGACTGCCCGGGCAACCGGTCGTCGGCGGTGCCGTCCTCGGCGACCCGGATCCGGTAGTTCGAGCCACGGTGATTGCCGAGCGTGATGACCGTGACGCCGGCCCTGCCGTCGGGCGGGAAGCCCGCCTTACCGCCGGTCAGATCCACCACCACGACGTAGGGCCCGGTGGGCGTCGAATCCGGTGAATGCGGTCCGCGCGCAGCAAGATCGGACAGGCCATCGGGACGGGTGTAGATCATCCGGGTCGGGCCGGCACCGTCGGTGTCGGTCGGATGCTGAACGTGCGGCAGCCATTTCAACCAGGACCACTGGGGATCGTCAGGCTCTTCGGTGAGCACCCGCAGCTGCATCAGGTCGGGCGGATGGAACACGGCGAGGTGGCAGATCATTGCCGTCAGTAACCCCGCCGCCCCCGCGGGGTCGCCGCCCACCGCGATCGTCGGAAACGTGCGCAGCTGCACCAACTTTGGGCAGTCGTGGATCAGGCCGTGCGTGCGCAGGAACTTCACCACCCACATGTTGGCGACCGGCTCCAGGTACGGCTGGGGCGCCGCGGAGGGGCCTGCCAGTTCACCGCCGGCGGACGGCTTCATCAGCCGGTCCACCGCCGGCTGGTCGCCGATTCCGATGCGGGTGGCGGCGTAGAAGTCCGCGTTGGCCGGGCGCGCCCACTGCCGGGGGGTGCCGATGATCGACAGCAGATCGTCGGGATGTGGCGCGTGGTAACTGAAGAACGCGACCTGCGCGCCGGCCGAGGCCGTCACCCGTGGCCGCAGCCCGGCCAGGTAGCGCAGGTACTCCTTGCGGTCGGCGTTGATCTCGGGCACCTTCTTGCCGCCGCCGCTCCCGCCACCGGCCATCATGGAAATCGACATCATGATCATCATCAGCGGCATCATCAGCATGTACGGCGAAAGTTGCCTGGTGCCAGTGAAAATCATGATCCCGATCATGCCGAGCATGCAGACGCCCATCACATAAGGCAGGGCCTTCTGGATGCCCGACGGCGGGATGTCGACGCCAAGGTCTTCCGGAGGGGTGACGCTGATTTCGCCCGGCGTCAATCGAGGGCCGCGAGCGACTGTCGGGGTGAACTTGCGCGTCGTCATCAGGGCGCTCCGG
The DNA here is from genome assembly GCF_002101935.1 of Mycobacterium sp. IEC1808. Lineage (NCBI taxonomy): Bacteria > Bacillati > Actinomycetota > Actinomycetes > Mycobacteriales > Mycobacteriaceae > Mycobacterium > Mycobacterium sp. IEC1808. Next base: position 6,644 of record NZ_LQPV01000050.1, read on the forward strand.
GTGCCGCGGGAAGTTTGGCGGGGCTCGGATCGGCGGGCAGCGTGTCGTGCTCCAGCAGGGCGGCGTCCTTGGACAGCACCGGACCGTCCACCAGCAGGCGAACGATCTCCCAGGGTGCGGTCTTGGGCGCCTTCAGGCCCAGCGCGGCGGCCGTCTGCGCGTCGGGCAGTCCGTAGCGCACCCCCTGCGGATCCACGTAATAGAGGGATTCGCCGTACTTCGGGTCGGGCGACTGCAGCTGCACATACTTTCCGCCATCGGTGTAAACGGTTGCGGTTCCTTGGATCTGCTTGATACCCGTGCTCATCGCCGAGGGCGGTATGGGCAGGTGCCGCCCGGTCAGAACCGCCGTCTTCGGGGTCTGCTCGCCGGCCTTGCGTTCCCACGACCAGCACAACGTGGGGTCCTGCGGCCGGGCCACCAGCTTGATCGGTTCGTCGGGCAGGGGCGAGTTGTAGACCTTCTCGGGGATCCGGACGACCAGGCTCGGCACCAGCGCGGGCGGCGCTATCAGCCCGTGGGATTGGTTGGCGCGCAGCGCGACCGAGGTGTTGGCACTGATCGGGGCCACCCCGTCGGGCAGCACCACGAAGTATTGCGGCCCGGTGCGGCCGGTGATCTGGAACACCGAGCCGATGACGAGTTCGTCGGGCAGCCCGAGCGTGTTGGGGGCGCCGTCGTTGGGGATCGGGGGCAGCTGCCAGGACCCGGCGTCGGGCAGCGCGTTGAACATGGCCGCGGTGATGGGGCTCGGCTTGGCGTTGGCGGGTATCCCCACGGCCGTGGTGAGGGGGCGGTCGGCCAGATCGGTGGCGTGCCGCCCCTTCGGGGTGATGATCCAGTCCTTGCCCTGGAAGGACACCAGCAGCGCCTCGCTCGGCAGGAGTGGGTCTATCGAGGAATCGATGACCAACGGCATGGCGACCACCGCGGTTTGAACGGTGGGACTGACGGTGTCGGCTTTGGTGACCGTGTCGCACAGCGCCCACGCGGACGAGGAGTCCGACGAGACCGGCGTGGCATAGGGGGCGCCGGGGATGCCCACCGACTGGCCCTTCGGAAACCCGTTCAGCTCGGCGGATTTCACGGCCGTGGGCTCGACGGGGTTGCCCAGCACCAGCCGCGCCGAGGTGAGGTTGTAGACCGGGTGCAACTGGCCCGCCACCATCAGATACAGCTGGTTGGTCGAGCGGTCGACGAACAAATTGCCGCCGCCGAGCTTGCCCTGCGGCTTGAAATAGGCCATCGCTAGGGCGCCCACCACGATCAACACGGACACGACGACGCCGAGCGCCACCGAGCGACTGTAGAACTGCAGCGGGTCGTCGAACATCCGGGTGTCGCGCCGCACGATGGCGTGCTCCAGGCGGCGGAGCAGAAAGCGCCAGCCGCTGACCTGAACCTTGGTGGTAAGCCGAAGACCCGCCATGTGTCACTCGGTGATGTTGAGCCGGCCGTGTACCGCGGTGATCGCCTCGGCCATGTCCTCGCCGTTGATCTCGCGGAGCCGATCGACGTCGAGCTGTTCGAAGTCGGGGGAGCGCGTCAGGCGGATGTCACGGTACTGCTCACCCGCCTCCACCAATTGGCGCGCATAGCGACCGTTGCCGGCGATGTCGAGCGCCGGCTTGCCGCGCACCGTACGCTGGCTCAGCAGCTTCGCCGCCTGCAGCAGGTTTTCGGAAGCCTCCAGGCTCAGTGCCGAGTCATTGCCCGCGGCAATGACTTTCGCGATCTCGCCGATCTCCTCGGGGGAGTAGGTGTCGAATTCGATCCGGGTGGCGAAGCGCGACCGCAGGCCCTCGTTGGTCTCCAGCAACCGATCGATGTCGGAGCTGTAGCCGGCGATGATCACCACCAGGCGGTCGCGGTCGTTTTCCATGCGGGCCAGCAGCGTGTCCAGGGCCTCGGTACCGAACGGGTCGGCCCGACCGTCGCGTTCCTGCACCAGCGCGTATGCCTCGTCGATGAACAGCACGCCGCCCAGGGCGCGGTCGATGGTCTTGGTGGTCTTGACCGCCGACTGGCCCTCGTATTCGGCGACGAAATCCTTGCGTGATGTCTCGACGAGTTTGGGTTCCGGGATGACGCCGAGGCCAGCGAGGATGTTGGCCACCACCCGCGCGATCGTCGTCTTGCCGGTGCCGGGTGGCCCGGTGAAGATCATGTGCTTGCTGGGCTGGGCGACCTTCATGCCGCGGGCGGCGCGAACCCTCGCCATCTGGGTCGCGGCGCGGTAGCGCTCGACCTGATCCTTGACCCGCGCGAGCCCGATCTGCCGCTCCAGCTCGGCCTCCGCCTCGGCGAGCAGCTGGTCTCGGCCGGAGGTGTCGGCGACGACGGTGGCGGCATCCCAGGGGTCGGTGCGGGCGGAGATCTGTTCGGCACTGGTCGTCACCAGGCGGTACGACGAATCCTTGAGCGCCGCCGCAACTTTGGGCTCGGGATGGGTGGTCTGCAGCCATTCCAGGAGCGCGACGGCGGCCTCTTCGTTGCCCTGGCCGCGGCGCGTCATCGCCAGGTACCAGGCGATGGCCCGCGCGCAGGCTTCACCCGCCGGAGACGAGTTCGCCTCCGTGAGCCGGCGCTCGGCTTCGGTGAACAAACCGAGGTTGGCCGCGGCGACGCCGTGCGCGACGCCGGCGGCGGCCGCCAGGAACGTGTCGGGCCATCGTCCGGCGCCCCGCACTTCGTCGACCACGTCCGTCCACCGCCCCGCCTCGCCGTAGATCACGGCCTTCACCCACGACAACAGGTGCTCCGCACCGGCGGCGGCGCTTTCGTCCAGGGCCTCCATGGCGTCGGCGTAATTCCCGTGCGACGCCTCGTTCACCGCGAAGCCCAGGGTGATGGCCAGGGGAGAGTTGACCGGGTAGGTGATGTCGCCGTACGGGCCGCCGATCGCAATCCGGGCACCCAGGGCGTTCATCGAAACTTGGGCGGACCCCGCCAGTTGGCCGAACTGGGTGCGCGAATACCAGGCGCGGAACAGCGTCGCACGGTCCGTGTCACCGCACCGGATGCGGCCGACCCATGCGTCGCAAGCCGATTCGTCGTAGTTCGTGATCTCGGTGAACAGGTCCAGGGCGCGCGACTCCGAGACGGGCAGCATCGCGACCGCACTTTCGAACAGACCGGTCAGGTGATCACTCATGGTCGGCGGCGTATCGGGTGGCGAACACTTCCGCCTGTTCGGCGTCGGCCTCTTCTGGCGTCGGCAGACCGATGCCGTTCTCCATGAAGTCCCGGAGCACCTCGTTGCCGTCCAACCCAATCGCGCGCATGGTTTCCGACAGCGAGTCGTTCTCCAACAGATAAGTGTGCTCGCCGGCCAGTCCCTTTTGCCGCGCCAGGCCCGCGATGACGACGATCTCATCGGCGAGCTCGGACTCGCTCATGCCGGTCACCTTCGGCGACAGGCTGATCTGGTGGACCCTGCCTCCGACGAGCGCCGACACCGACACCGTCTCGGGCGGGTTGGTCACCGTGAACAGCGGGCCGACTTCCTCTTCGTCCTCATCCGCGGCATCCGAGCTCGCCGAGTGGATGGCGTCCAGCTCGGTGTCGGTGTCGTCGGATTCCGCCGCCGCGTATGCGTCCAACGCAGCAACGTCCGACTCCTCGCCGTCGTCGGCGACGGAGAAGTCCAGGGGGTCCGACTCCGAGACGCTTTCCGCCGCAACGTCTTGGTCGGTGGCGGAGAAATCGAGCGCGGCCAGGTCGTCGTGGCCGTCGTCATCCCCGAAGTGCTGCGTCATGGCGTCCTTCTTTCTTTGTTCGTGTCGGCAGGGGTCAGGCTCGGTGAGCGGCTTGGGCTTGGTCGAAGGCGTGATCGAACCAGGCGCGCGCGGGGAGGAACTCCAGGAGGCCGTCCAGCGTGCGCTGCAGATTTTCCTTGGTGCCGGAGAGGAAGCTTCCGTACAACTCGCCGCCGACGCGCCTGGGCAGCGAAACCACCCTGCCGCGTGGCGAATCGAGGATGCCCGCGGCCACATCGGTGTGCGTGGTGGTGCCGCCGGCGTGGCGTTGGCCGGCAATGATCTCCACCCAGCTGCTCGGGTCGGCGATGATCTCGGCGTAGCCCTTGGCCGAGGCGGGCCCGACACCGTGTGCCGCCAATTGGGCCGCGGTAGTACATGCGGCCAGCTCGGAAGCGACGCCGGTCAGCGGCTCGACGTCGGCGGGTTCGGCGGAGCCCAGCACGGCGTTCACCATGCCGGCCAGGCCGACCTGCGGAGCCACCATTTGCAACACCAGCAGGTCCCCGTCGCGCGCCGCGATGACGTGCCGGTCGCCCTTGCGGCAGATGGCAAATCGCACCATCACCCCGCCTGCATCGCGCCGCCACCAGCGGCCCTCCAGCGTCCGGTCGGCGCGGCTGAGGGCGTCGACCATCGCCGCCACCGCCGGATGCGGTTGACCGGAATGGTCAAGCACCCCTTGTGCGGTCAGGTCACGTCGCACCTGGTCCCACACGAGGTTCCGCAGGTCCTCTTGCGGAATGTTCGGCCGGATCCCCAGCGCCGCTGGGAAATCCACCAGGTGCAGCAGGTCGGCGATCACCAACATGCCGTCGATGGTCACCTCCACGCCGACGACATCGTCGACGCGGCCATCGCGATCGGCAGTGAGGGGACGGGACATGGTTACTGCGGAAGCACCTGCTTGTCGAGATTCCCGCTGAGCTCGTTGTCGACCTTTTCGTACGTTTGGTTGGCGGTGCGCAGCTTCGCGGCGAGATCGGACGAGGCGGTCTTGATGTTGTTGCCCGCACCCTGGCGCGCATTCTCGGCGGCGGTGAACGCGCTGTTGGACACGCCGCTGATCACACCGTGGGTCACCCAGACCGCGACCTCGATCTTGGACGTCGCGGTCGCCGCGTCGCCAGCCGTCTTCGACGCCTCGTCCTGACTCTTCGCCAATTTCTCCAGGTATCCCGGGGTGACGGTCAGATTCGCCATGCCGTTGTCTCCTTAACGCTTGCTCGACGGGTAGTTATGGAATTGGGATGCAATGGATTTGACGCGCTCGCGCTCAAAGGACTCGCCCCGCGGTGCCGGGTCCCTCGGCGCCGGCCTCGGCGGCGCGAACATCGTCGACGGGCGCGCGCTCTGCGCCTTCGGTGCCGGCGCCGGCGCCGGCGCCTTCGTCCGCGAGCGCGGCCTCCTCGGCGGGGCCGGCGGGCGCCGAGCCCTGCTGGCCCATCGAGGCGAGCTGCTGTACCGAGCCCATCGTCTGGTTGACAAGGTTCATCTGCTGGGAGGCCTGTCCCGAGATCTTCGCGGCCTGCGTCGAAGCCGCGGACACCTGAGCCGCTGTGGGGAGCGTGAAAGCGGGGGCAGCCGGCGCGGCGGGTGCGGCGGGTGTCTCCGGCACCTCCGGGGTGGCGTCGATCGGGGTCTCATCGTCGGTCAGGGCGCTCATCTTTGCGCGCGCGTCGGCCGACGCTTCCTGACCCGCCTCGCTTGCCATGCTGGACAACCTCGCGACGGTGGGCGGAGCGGAGAAGGTCGACAGGCTGTCGGAAATGGCCGTGAAGCTGGACACCGTGGTCTCTTCGGCGCCGGTGATCTCGATCGTGCCGAACGTGGCCTTCGATGTGGCCTCCGCCGCCACCTCGCCGTACTGCAGCGCCACCGCGCTGATCTCGTTGCCGAGCGACATGGAATTGGCAAGCGTGAACATCTCGAAGGCCAAGACTGTGGCGCCCGCCGCGAAGGCGGCCACTATCTGCCACGCGCACGAAATCTCGGGGCCCACAACGGGAATCAGGTAAAGCGCCAGGGCGATGCCTTGCGCGACGACAAGCGCGAACAGTGTTACCGAGATGGCCGTGTGCGCCTTCTGGACCTCGGAGCCCTGGTTTGCCACCAGCGCCTGCATCTGTTTGTCCAGTTCCTGCATCTTGACCACCAGGGCCTGCAGCGCGGCGTTCTGGTCGGCGTAGGCCTTCGCCGCGGGGCCACTCCAGTCCCGGTTGTCGGGCACGGCCCCATCAAGGTGCAGCTTGACGTTGGCCAATTTGTCTACACCGCTGGTGAATGCTCCGCCTTTGTCGGGCGGCCCAAATCCGTTGAAAAGGTCCACGATCGAGATCGCGACCATTGCGACGTCGACAATGGCGGTCGGGGTCGGGAGCACCTTGGTGCCCGATTTGGCCAGCGCATCTTTGAGGACCTTGATCTGGCCGCGGCCGTACCACGCCGCCTTACCCCCGAGGGCGCCCAGGTTCGCCGCGAGGCCCACCCAGTCCTCCGAATAGCCGGCGCTGCCCGCGCCACCCAGCCGCTGGAAGCAGTACGCCAGATCATGAATGCCAGCCAACCGACTCACCGCGGTAACCCCTTCGCGCTCGCTTTTGTTGTGCACCGAAGCCGTGCACGGTGAGATGAGCCTAACGCGCTCCGACCAGGGTCGCTGCACGAATTTTTCGGTACCCCAGTCGATTCCGTTATCGTTGAACCGACCGCGCAGTAACATTGCGCGCTGGTTGCGGCCCGGCGAACGAAGGAATAATTCGGGGGTGATTGCGCCCGTTCGGCCGATTGGGCTGATACGCGGATCCAGAATCCCGCCGCCGGGTGGGCACGTAAGGCTTAGGCAGACATACGTTTCGGGATTGTTAGGCCCGCGTTTGCCCGTGGTTCAGGGGGCGGAGGCCGGGTGGGAGTGGGATGTGCTCGAGCGCGGCGGGCAGCGCGATGCGGTAATGCGAGGGACGTGGAACTGTTGCATTGCGATGGTTGTGCGACGGCCTCCGAAGCATTCGCCGCAGAGATGCAACGCTTTCCGGAGGAAACGTAGCGATATGGCCGCGATGACTTTGATCGACGCCCAACTCGGCGCGTGCACGCGCGACCCCGACCGCTGGACCACCACCCCCGACGACGAGGCGAAGGCCTTGTGCCGGGCGTGCCCGCTGAGGTGGCCGTGTGCCCGCGAGGCCGTCGAGTCGGCCGGCGCGGAGGGGCTGTGGGCGGGGGTCGTGATACCCGAAAGCGGTCGGCCGCGGGCGTTCGCGTTGGGGCAACTGCGGTCGCTGGCCGAGCGCCACGGCTACCCGGTCCGGGGTGCCGTGAAGTCCGCCTAACCCGCCTCGCGCTGTTTGACGTTCGGCTCGAACCGGAATACGGCGACGCGGCCCGCCAGCGCCTCGAATTCGTCGGCGGTGCCGTCGCGCACCATCCCCGAGCGCTTCGCGAACGCCACCCCGACGGGCACCTCGGTGGCGAACGCCCGCAGCACCGGACGCGCCTCGTCGGCGTCGAGTTCGATGATCCTGACCTCGCGCGAGCGTCGGCCCCGGCTCAGCGTGCCGCTGCCCGCGGCGCGGGCGTTGGCCGCCCAGTCGGCGCCGGGGTAACCGGCCACCACATAGAGGCCGCCGCCAAATTCGAAGGGCGTCATCGGCGTGCGGCGCGGCTGACCCGACTTGCGGCCGGGCACCGTCAGCACCATGGCGGGCCCGGTGGGGATCCCCAGCCGCTGGACCGCCATCATCACCTTGTTCATGGGCTTGAGGTAGCGCGGCGGGCGTGGTTCGGACACGTCAGGCTCCTTTCTCTTGGGCGAACAGGTCGCGGTGCTCCGAAACCCAATGCGCGACCGGCGTCGCCGGCCGGCCGAGGATCTTCTCCACGTCGTGGGTGACCAGCGCGGGCTTGTCGAGCGTCTCGGCGAGCATGGCGATGTAGGCGTCGGCGAAGTCGGCGCCGAACCCGATGGCGATGAACCGCTGCCGCACCACTTCCGTCGGCGCCTCCTGGTACCGCAGCGGCCGACCGAGGACGTCGCCGATAGCCGCGGCCAGCTCGGAGTTGGTGAACGCCTGCGGACCGGTCAGCGGGATCCGCTGGCCGACAAGGTCATCGGTGAGCAACGCGCGCGCCGCCACCGCCGAGATGTCGCTCTCGACGATCGGTGCCGTCGACGCCGCCGCGTAAGGTCCGGCCACCACATCCCCGGCGCGGATCTGCGCCCCCCACATGCCGGCGAAATTGGTCACGAAGACCGACGGCCGCAGGCTCACCCAATCCAGACCGGATTCGACGGCGAGCTGTTCGACCTCTTTGTTGCGGTCACCGCGAAAGCGGGACGGCTGCCGCGAGAAGTCGTCGTCGGCGTTGATCGCCGACAGCGCAACCAGCTTGGTGACTCCGGCGCGCCCGCATTCCGCGACCACCCGGGACAGGTCCGGGCCCAGCGCGCGGGAATTGAGGAAGACGGCCGAGGCGCCCGGGAGCGCGTCGGAAGCCGAGCGGACCGCCTCGACGCCGGCCGGAAGCCCGGCGGCATCGGGTGTGCGAGTGACGGCGCGGACGTGGGCGCCCGCGGCGAGGAGTTCGGCAACGAGCGGGCGCCCGACGTTGCCCGTCGCTCCGGTTACGACGATTGTCATGGGGAGGGTCCTTCCGTGAGTTTTCAGTGCTGCACCAAGGACGGCCCCGGAGGTGGGAAAGTTACAGTCGAAACACGTAACTTTTTGCGGGACCAAATCGTCGAAGGTTCATGAGCCAGTCGCAGTCATCCAGCGACCAGGTCGCCGAGGCCTGGCGCAGTAATCGCCCGTATCTGGTGAATCTCGCGTATCAGATGCTCGGCGACGTCGGCGAGGCGGAAGACGTTGCGCAGGAAGCCTTCTTGCGCCTCTCGCGGGCCGATTTGAACGAGATCGACGACGTCCGCGGCTGGCTGACCGTGGTGGCGAGCCGGATCTGCCTGGACCAGGTGCGTTCGGCGCGTGCCCGCTACGAGCGGCCGGGTGAGGTCGAGCCGCGGCCGCCGTCGCCGCGCCTGGACCCGGCCGACCGGGTCACCCTCGACGACGAGGTTCGTACCGCCTTGCTCGAGGTCTTACGCCGGCTCAGCCCCGGTGAGCGGGTCGCGTTCGTGCTGCACGACGTGTTCGGCGTCCCGTTCGACACCATCGCCGAGACGGTGGGCCGTCCCGTCGGCACCTGCCGTCAGCTGGCGCGGCGCGCGCGAAGCAAATTCACTGTAGCGCAACCGAAATTGAACGAGGTTGCCCCGGCCGAGCACCAGCTCGTCACGGAGAAGTTCATCACCGCGTGCGCCAACGGCGACATCGCCGCATTGACCGCGGTGCTGGATCCGACGGTCTGGGGGGTGGGCACGGTCCTGGCCGAGCCGGCGCCGCCGCCGCAGATCAACCACGGGCCGGACGCGGTGGCCACCAACCTGCTGCGCTATCTCGGCCCGGAAGTGACCCTGGTCGTCGGGCCCGCGGGAGGACCCGCGGTGTTGGCCTTCGTCGACCGCCGCCTCTTCGCGTCGATCGTGCTGACGATTCGCGGTCGCCTGGTGACGAAGATCGAGGCCATCGCCGATCCGTGGGCACGCCTGGGTGCCGGTCAGCGGCCTTAGTGCGCCGCACCGGGTGGCCGGGCCGCGAAATACCCCGCGACCGTCGCCGTCACCTCGAGAAACCTGCGCCGGGCCGCCGGGGACATCTCGCGGTCCACATCGATGACGCCGCCCGGCCGTAGGTGGGGATCGAAGGGCACCTCGACCACCGGCTGCCCGTGTTCGACGAATTCGCGCGCCAGCAGCTCCCGGGTGCGTTTGTCGGCGTGGCCGTCGGAGTCGTTGAGCACCACGATGGTGCGGCGCAGCAGGCCCGTCAGGCCCCTCTCCGACAGCCACTCCATGGTCCGCGCGGCCGCGGAGGCCCCGTCCGCCCACGGCGAGGACACCACGATCAGCGCATCCAGGTCGCGCAGCACCTCCTGGGTCACCGGCGCGTCCATCGTCGAGCCGCAGTCGATGACCGAGATCGTGAAGTGGTGATCCAACCGGAGCGCGGCCTCCCGGTAGATCGCGGGGTCGAGCACCCGGCGCGGCCCGGACGCCGGCTCGCCGCCGAGCACGTGCAGGCCGGCGGAGTTACGGCCAAGGCGCCCAACCACATCGGCGAACGACCGCAGGTTTTTATCGGCGGTCAGTTCCCAAAAGGAGCCGGCCGATCGCGGATCGATTCGGCTGCTCAACCGGCCGAACGCGGTGTCGGCGTCGATCGCCACCACATGGTCCTGGCGCCGCAGCTCGGCGAAAAGCGATCCGACGCTGGCGGCCACCGATGTCTTGCCCACCCCGCCCTTGCCCAGCACGCCGACCTTGTAGTTGCCGTGCAGGGGGGTTCGGATGGCCGCCTCGTACTGAGCCTCCTGGCGCTGCGCGGGCGACGGGCCCAGCTTGACAAGGCCAAAGGTGGCCAGCCGCAGGACGCGTCGCCAGCCACGCTCGGGTAGTTCAGCTGCGGGCATGGGTGTGGGCTGCTGGGGCGG
>NZ_LQPV01000051.1:0-5189 GCF_002101935.1 Mycobacterium sp. IEC1808
TCTTGCTGCTCGTAGTTGTTCGCGTCGCGGATCAGCCCGTCGCGCACACCGTGCAGCATGTTCACGATGTTGCGGAAGGCCTGATTCATCTGACCCATGGTGTCGTAGGAGGTCGCCTGGGCCTGGCCACTCCAGCCGGCACCGGCGATGTTGAGCGACGACGCCCACATCTTGCGAGCCTCGTCCTCAACGGTCTGCGCGTGGACCTCAAACCGGCCCGCCATCGCCCGCATCTCATGCGGGTCGGTCATGAATCGTGTTGCCATTTTGGCTCCTTACCTCAATTGGATGGGTTCTGTCGGTGGCTGGTTCGCTTGTGCGGCGAGCCAGGACACCTCGAGTCAATTGGTTTGTGCTGCCGTCACACGTTGGCCGACGAGTTTCCGTTGGTCGGCACGTATATGACCGCCGCCTGATACCCGGGGGGCGCATGGCCATTCGTCGGAAACGACGCGGGCACAGGGTATTTCGCCGCCGGCGGTGGGGCCGCCGGGGTTTCCCCGTCGTCCGAGTATCCGGCGGCTGGTGGACGCGACACGAACCTGAGGCGCGGTGCGTACTTGGCCGCCGCGATGGCCGCGCCGGCTCCGGCACCCGCGGCCGCGGCTCGGCCGAGCCCGCCGACCCCGCCGAGCGGCACCGGGAAACCCAGTCCGGCGGCAACTTCGTCGCCCGCCAACGGCAGCGCCGCCGGAGAAGCCATCGGCAGCGTCCCGAGCATCCCCGGCGAAGCGCCCGCTGCCGCGAGGCCCCAACTTTGCGGCACCGCCAATCCGCCGACCGAGGTCGCCGCACCCAGGCCCGCGAAGCCGCCCAAGCCCGGGATACCGCCTAAGCCTGCGCCGATCGGCCCCAGCGCCCCGGCCGCCGCACCCGCCGCGCCCGCCGCGCCGGCCGTGTTGGCCGCGGCTGCGGATGCGAAGCCGATGTTCATCGGGCCGCCGATGAGGGGACCGAAAACGGTGCCCAACATCGTCGACATCACCGACAAGCCCATCCACCCTGGCATCGCACCGTACGAGGTGATCAGGCCGGTCGCGATGCCCCCGAGCGAGGAGTCGGACAAGAGGCTCCCGAAGGGGCCCACGGCAGCGCCCGACGAAGAAGTTCCGCCCAGTGCGGAGGACAAGGGTGACGCGAGGCTGTTCAGCGCCCCGGTGATCGCGGAGGTCAATTGGGACAGCGTCTGCTGTGCGCCGCCAATCGCCGAGCCGGCCGACTGGGCGCTCGCGCCCCCCTGCGCGGCCAACCCGGCCAGGTTGGTGGTCTGCGGCGCCGGAGCGAAGGGAGTCACCGGCGCCGTGGCCGCCGCCGAACTCGCGGCATAGCCGTACATCGCCGCGGCGTCCTGTGCCCACATCTCCGCGTACTGGGCCTCGGTGGCCGCGATCGCCGGTGTGTTCTGACCGAAAAAGTTCGTCGCGATCAGCATCATCAGGAGTGCGCGGTTGGCCACGATCTCCGGCGGCGGCACCGTCGCCGCGAAGGCCGCCGCATAGGCGGCCGCCGCCGCTTGAGCCTGAGTGGCCGCCAGCTCGGCCTCCGCGGCGGTCGCGCCCATCCACGCCACGTAGGGTGCGGCCGCGGCCGCCATCGCCATCGCCGACGGGCCGAGCCACGGTCCACCGGTGAGCGCCGAGATCACTGCGTCGTAGCCGGCCGCCCCCGAACGCAAATCGGCGGCCAACCCGTTCCAGGCGGCTGCGGCGGCCAGCATCGACCCCGCGCCCGGACCGGCATACATCCGCCCGGAGTTGATCTCCGGCGGTAGCGCCCCGTAATCCATGGTGACCCCGCTGCGCAGCTCAGAGGACCGCGGCCGCGTTGGCGGCCTCGGTGGCCGCGTAAGAACCGGCGCTGGTCGCCAAGGTGCTGACGAACAGCTCACGAATCGCGGCGGCCTGGGCGCTGACCTCCTGGTACAGGACGCCGTGCGCGGTGAAGTGCGCCGCCGTCAGCGCCGACACCTCGTCGGCTGCTGCGGGAATCACCCCGGTGGTCGGGGCGGCCGCGGCCGCGTCTCCGGCGGTCACGGCGGCGCCGATGTTTTGCAGTTCGTCGGCTGCGGACGACAACATCGCCGGCAGCGTGGTCACAAACGACATGTGCTCCTCCTAGCGGAAGCAGGTCGAGCCATCGGCCGGACGCCGTTACGCGGGGCCTGGTGCGACCGTGGATACCGGCAATGCACTTCATTCAGCAGAATACATACTTATCGAAGCATTAGTAAGGGAATTGGTCAACTTGTAGTACTTGCGGGTCGCGGACTCGCCGCGAGGAGGCTTCGCACAGACTGCCCACTGAGCGCGGCTGAGCCCGGTGTCACGCATGAAGCCGGGTCACGACAGCGGCAAGCGCGTCACCCGCGCTTGTGGAAACGCAGCGCCGGTCTAGAACACCCAGGTCGCCGCCGGCGACGGCGCAGATGCCCGGGAACGAATCGGCACGCGGGGATATCCAGGGCGGCGACTCAGCGCTCGTCCATCCACAGTCGCTCGGTCATATTGTCGAACGTCACCAGCACGACCGGGTCGGCCTGGCGCAACATCGCCGTCTGGCTCATCCTGGCCCGCACCGTCCAACCCTCGCAATGCCGCAGCTCGACGATCAGATTCGCGACTGCGTCGACGCCGGCAACCGCGCACAAGGTGGCCGGCACGGTGTGGAACATCTCGGGAAACACCGAGCCCGCCAACACTTCTAGCTCGTAACCCACCATCTCGGCAAACGCCCTGTTGGCGAACAAGATGATGCCGTCCCGCGCCATCGCGAGCGAAGGAACCGGGAGCCGCTCCAGCACCACCACGGCGGGCAACCGGCTCAAGATATCCATCGGCGAATCGCTGGGGCCTCCATTGCGCCGCCGCTCGACCGCCGCGCTGGCGTCCATGCCAGGGCAGTCGCGCGGTGGGTCGGGTAAGACCGCGGTGGGCGGAGGCGCGTTTGACTTCGATGGCACGCGCGCCACATCCGGTTGTCTGGTCACGACCGACATATGTCCTCCTCACGGAAGAAAGCCGACCTGTGGCGGGCGTGTCACCGCGACGCCTGAGGCGCAATCGTGTACAGATACCGTCGATGCACCTGACCTGCCAATTTTCATACTCTTTGGCATGGTAGCGGCCAAATTATCACACTTTGAGTCTTCCCGCGAAGTAAAGTGTGAATTAAAGTCAGGACGTCAGCTCCAGACCAGACCAGGCCAGAACAACGGAAGACTTTCGACGAACACAACGCCGCTTCAGGGGGGTGCACACGCCCGGCGTGCCATCGCCCCCCTCCCCGAAGGGACTGACTCGGTCGCGGAACTGCCTGGCCGCGCCGCGACGGTTTTTCGCGCGGCAACCGCGACGAGACAAGGCGGGGCAATGAATGAGGACGGCGAACGGCGAGCCGACGTGACGCGTCAGCGGATCATTGCCGCCGCCTCACGCCAGTTCGCCCACCGCCCGTACAGCGTCGTGAGCCTCGACGACATCCTGGCGGAAGCCGAACTGACCAAAGGCGCAATGTATTTTCACTTCCCCTCGAAGCAGGCGCTGGCGCTGACGATAATCGACGATCTCACCGAGCTGAGCCGTTCGTCGATCGCCGAGTTGCTTGACCGCAACATGTCGGGCCTGGAGACCCTGATCGAGTTCGTCTTCGCCCGTGCCGCTCAGGACACACAGGACGACGTGGCGCGCGCCGGCGTCCGACTGCTCGACACGCTGGACAACCCGACCTCCCTGCCCCCGACGGTGTGGCAGTCATGGATCGAGTTCGTCACCAGCCTGATCCAAAAGGCAGCCGCCGAGGGTGACGTCATCGCCGAGCACGATCCCGAAGACATCGCCAAAATGTTGGTGGCACTGTGGGTGGGTATCCGCCGAACCAGCAATCTCGACAAACCCGAGGATTACCTCGACACCCTGCAAAGAATATGGACGCTGGCTTTGCCAAGCTTCGCCAATCCCGATCGAATCGACTACTTCACCAAGTTCATCGAACGACGCCAAGCGCTTGCGTGAAAGACGCTCTGCCACAAACGCTCTCGTGACGACTTAGCGCCACCGCGCCTGCTCTCCGCCCGGCCACCGTTCATCTCCGGCAACGGACGACGACTTGGGTTCCGAGTGTGGACCGGAGCCGACTCAGTCTCTCGCGTCCGGGGTCTGGGAATCTCCGAGCAAACGTCCGCGGCCCGTCGTGGGCGTAACTTCGGGAGAAGCCGCGGTAAACGCAGGGTGTAAGGTCAGGAACGGCCGCGGGATGAATTGAGGGTCACCACGCCGGGCGGGGCTGCAGACACTGCGTGTCGGCGGGGCCTATCATCGAAGGCATCGACGCGGCGGTGTTATTTTCTCGGGCCGAGAAGGTGTCCCCGCTGCGCGGCGGGCGCAAAGAGAACAGGCGGGGCGATGACTGATGACAGCGAACGGCGACCCGACAACACCCGCGATCGCCTCATCGCCGCCGCCGCACGCCAGTTCGCCCAGCTTCCGTACAACCTCGTCAGCCTCGATGACATCCTCGCGGAGGCCGAGCTGACCAAGGGGGCGATGTATTTTCACTTCTCCTCGAAGCAAGCGCTGGCGCTGACGATCATTGACGAACTCACCCAGCTGACCCGTTCGGCAGTCGCCGAGTTGCTTGACCGCAACATGTCAGGCCTGGAGACCCTCATCGAATTCGTTTTCCTCCGCGCCGTTCAGGACACCCAGTACGACCTCTCCCGAGCTGGCATGCGGCTGCTCGACGCGCTGGAAAACACGACGCCTGAGCCCCGCGCGCTATGGAAGTCGAGGAAAGACTTCGTCATCACCCTCATCGAGAAAGCAGCCAGGGAGGGTGACGTCATCCACCGGCAGGATCCCGCAGACATCGCCAAAATGTTGATTGCCCTGTGGGTGGGTGTCCGCCGGATCAGCAATCCGGACCAACCCGAGGACTACCTCGATAACTTCAAGAAGGCGTGGATACTGGCACTGCCCAGCTTCACCAATCCCGATCGAATCGACTACTTCAAGAAGTTCATGGAGCGACGTCACGCACTCGCGGTGAGAAAGGTTTGCGCAGAACCGCTCTCATTTGAGGTCCCCGTGACCGCCGCGGCGCACGCCGGCGACTAGCTGTACTGACCACGGACGTTGGTGACGGCGTGGCGTGGTGACATGACGAAGACCTCCGAGTGAAGTGCGAGCTGTCTA
>NZ_LQPV01000052.1:0-16012 GCF_002101935.1 Mycobacterium sp. IEC1808
GTGGGACGGCGGGCGGGGGGTGGTTCGGTGGGCGCGCGAGTGATCCCGCGGACAGTGGTCGGCCGTCGTCGTCGGTGACGACGAGGTGGTCGGCGGGTCCGGTGATGGTGATCAGGCCGCGGTGGTGGAGGCGGTGGTGATAGGGGCAGAGCAGTACCAGGTTGGTCAACTCGGTGGGGCCGCCGTTTTCCCAGTGCACGAGGTGGTGGGCGTGCAGGGCGCGGGTGGCCCCGCAGCCGGGGACCGCGCAGGTGGGGTGGCGGTGCTCGAGGGAGCGGCGTAGCCGGCGGTTGACGGTGCGCGTGGTGCGCCCGGCACCGATGGGTCGCCCGTCGCGTTCGAACCACACCTCGCAGGTGGCATCACAGGTCAGGTATTGGCGCTCGGCGTCGGACAGCAGCGGGCCCAGGTGCAGCGCGGCGGCGCGCCGCTCGACATCGAGGTGCACCACCACCGTGGTGTGCTGGGCGTGCGGGCGGCGGGTGGCTTCGGCGTCCCAACCGGCTTCCACCAGCCGCATCAACGCATCAACCGTGTTGGGCAGCGGCGGCGCCGCATCGCAGGGGGCTTTGCCGTCGCCGCGGTCGCGCTTCCACGCCGCGAACAGCGCCTCGCGATGCGAGGCCAGCGCCGCGTCGAATGTCGCCGCGTCCACATGCGGGAGTTTGATCCGATAGCAGCTGCCCTGCTCGTCGGTGGTCTTGGTCAGCGAGCGCTCGGGTTCGAGCCGGGGTTCGGCTTCGGGGCGCGGTTCGAGTTTGATCGCGGTGCGCAACTGCGTGACCGTGGCCACCTTCGCCAGCTCGACGTAATGCTCATCAGACCCCTCACCCGCGCGGGCGGCGATCACCCCGACCTGATCCAGCGACAACCGCCCCTGCCGCAACGCCGCGGTGCAGCGCGGAAACTCCTGCACCCGGCCCGCCACCGTGGCGATCGTCTGCGCGTTGGCCGGCGAGCAGCCGGTCTTCCAGGCCACCAACGCCGGGATCGACCGCGCCCCGGTGTTACCCCACAATCCGTCGCGATCGATCTCGGCGACGATGTCCACAATGCGCCCATCAATCGCATTGCGTTGACCGCACAACTCCGCCAACTCCTCAAACAGCACCTCAAGACGCGTCGGCTCATTCACCACCCAAGCGCCAACAGCTGCGGTCGAAGACATGACCCCATCATCACAGCCAGGTACGACAAGTTTTCGGCCAAGAAATCCGCGACGAGGCCACGACCGTCGTCATTGGCCAAGCGGCCCAATCTGAATGGCCACCGCACGGCGCGCAACCCAGCCACCTGCGTCCGGGGTCACCGAGGATAAAGCTGCCGCAATCCAGGATTCCGGCCTGAGTCGATGCGGTACGTTCCTGAAGGGGAAATGCGATCAGCGCTGATCGAGGGGAGCAGTGGTGAGCTTTTTGGTGTGGCCGCCTGAGGTCAATTCGGTATTGCTGCTCGATGGACCGGGTCCGGGGCCGATGTTGGAGGCGGCGGCTGCCTGGGAGGGCGTCGGCTCCGAATTGAGTTCGGCGGCCAACGCGTTCAACTCCTTGACCTCGGACCTGGCCGGCCAGGCCTGGCAAGGCCCCGCGTCGGCCTCGATGACAGACGCGGCGGCCCGCTACGTGAGGTGGCTCGGCGGGGCGGCCGCCCAGGCCGAACAGTCGGCGGCCCAGGCCCGCGCGGCGGCCACCGCCTACGAGTCCGCGCTGGCGACGATCGTGGACCCGGCAGTGATCAACGCGAATCGCGGCCAATTGGTGTCGCTGATGATCTCGAACCTGTTCGGTCAGAACGCTCCCGCGATCGCGGCCGCCGAGGCCGACTACGAGCAAATGTGGGCGCAGGACGTCGCCGCGATGGGCGGGTATCACGCCAGCGCGTCGGCGACGGTCGCGCAGCTGGGCTCGTGGGAGCAAGCGCTGCAAAACCTGCCCGGTGAATTCGTCCAAGCTGTCGAAAGCGAATTCCACCACGTGGCCAACACGGTCATCGGCACCATCTTCGGGGCGCCGGCCGCTCCGCCCTTCTCGGCGACGCAGACGGGGACCTACACCGGCGGGCCGTCGCTGGCCACCCGGTTCGAAGAAGCCGCGCTGTACCCCGTCAAGCCCCTCCTGGGTTTCTTCCCGGGACTCGAGGCTCAGCTTACGTCGCCCAGTTCCCCATTCCTGCAGCTGTTTACCGGCAACAATCCGCTGCTTGGGATAGGCCTGTCCAACACCCCGCCGCGGTTGCTGCCGTTGCTGCTCGGAGAAACGGTGCAGCACACCACATATAACGGGATGGACGTCGTGCAGATCACCCCGGCTCACCCGACCGGCAACTACGTGGTGGCCATTCACGGTGGCGCGTTCATCTTCGCGCCCTCGATCTTCCACTGGCTCGACTACACGGTCATGGCGTATCAGACCGGCGCGACCATCGAGGTGCCGATCTACCCGCTGCTGCAGCAGGGTGGCACGGCCGGCACGGTGGTGCCCCAGATGGCCGGCTTCATCAACTCGCAGATTGCCGCACACCCCGGACATGTCAGCGTGACCGGCGACTCCGCCGGCGGCAACCTTGCACTTGCGGCCCTCGAATACACGTTGGGCCAGAATCCGAATGCCGCCATGCCAACCTCGATGGTCCTGCTGTCTCCGTGGCTGGATGTCACGTTCAGCAACCCGAATATCGCGTTCGTCCAAGACCCGCTGCTGCCGGTCGCGCCCGGAATACAGATCGGCCAGGAATGGGCGGGTGGCCTACCCGTGAAAAGCCCCGAGGTGAGTCCGCTGTACGCGTCGCAGACTGTGCTCAGCAAGCTCCCACCGACATACGTCTACTCGGGCAACCTGGATTCGCTGTCGCCCGACGTGCTCGTCCTCCAGCAGGAGGCGGCTACGGCGGGCGCGCCGTTCAACTTCGTGCTGGGCAACGGCGAAATCCACGACTGGATCATCCTGACTCTGGATGGCCCGCAGTACTGGGCGCAGATCGATCACGAACTCGGTATCGCCTAATCGGGTCGACGCTCTGAGCTGGCCCGAAGGAGGTGTCAGTACCATCGGCTCCGTGGCATCCAACGGCCCACCGGACGACTTCCACAATCAGCGGACGCAGTATGCGAACTATGGCGCCGCGGAACCGCCGCCGGACCAGCCGGAACAACCCGAGGCGCTCGATCCGTTCGAGCAGGAACCCGAGCCCACCCCCTGGTACCGCAAGCCCGCCGGAATCATCGCCTGGATTGTCGCCGTCCTCGTCCTGCTCGCGCTGATCGTCTACGGGCTGATGGAGCTGATCCAGGGCGGCCAGGGCACCAGCCCCAGCCCGAGCACCACGAGCAGCACCTCCCCGACGACGACCACCACCACGACGACGATGACGCCGACGACCACCGAATCGTCGGCGCCGCCGGCCACCAGCAGCGCGGTCGAGCCGCCCGCACAGCAGCCGACCCAGCAGCCCACGCGCCAGCCGACCCAGCAACAGCCGACGCATCGGCACCACATGCCCCAGCTGCCGTCGGTGATCACCATTCCCGACGGACCCGTGGTCACGCTGCCGCCGGGCCTTACGCAGTGAAGTCCGCGCTATGAGCGAGGCGCTCGGGCTGTCGATCGGGGCGGCCAACCTGGTGGCGGTCCGTTCGGGCAGCGCTCCGGTGGTCCGCAGCTCGGTCTTGACGCTGTTCGAGCACCGGCCCACCGAAATCGGCCTGCCGGAGGAAAACCCGAACCTCTCCGAGCCGGGTCTGGTGCTGCGCGGGTTCGTCGAGCGGGTCGGGGACCGCGCCCCGCTGGTGGCGGCCGACGGGACGAAGTACCTCGGCGAGGTGCTGACGGTCGAGGCGATCGAGGCCATGGCCCGCACGGTGGGCTACGGCAACCCCGTCACCGTCGCGGTTCCCGCCTACTGGTCGGAGGCGCAAACCACCGCGCTGCGCGACGAATTTTTCGCCCAGCCGGACCTGACCCGCGGCGGTGTGGCGCCGGCCCTGATCTCCGACGCCACGGCCGCGCTCTCCACGCTGCGCGCCCACCCGGGATTCCCGGCCGGCGTCGTCGCGGTGTGCGATTTCGGCGCCAGCGGCACCAGCGTCACGTTGATGAATGCCGGGTCGACCCTTGCCCAGATCGGTTCGTCGGTGCGTTACACCGACTTCTCCGGCGACGGGATCGACCAGCTCATCCTCGATTACGTGCGGTCGGGCGGCTCGGACGCCACCAGCACCGACCTGGCCAGCACCGCCCGAATCGGCGCGCAGGCGCGCCAACTCGCCCAATGCCGCCGCGTCAAGGAGCAGCTGTCCAGCATCACCGCCGCCGGTGACGAGGTCCGGCTTACCCGCGCCGAACTCGAACAGCTCATCTCGCAGCCGCTGGACGGTTTCGTCAGCCGCGTCGAAGACACGTTGCAGCGCAACGGGATTGAGCGATCCAACCTGGCGGCCGTGGCGGCCGTCGGCGGGGGCGCCAGCATCCCGTTGGTCGCCGCGCGTTTGTCGGAGCGGCTGCGGGTGCCGATCCACACCGCGCCGCAACCCGCGCTCGCCGCCGCCGTCGGCGCGGCGGTGCTGGGCCAGCAGCAGGCCGCGGCGGGCGTAGCGACCGCCGCCAGCCCCGTCGTGGAAAACCCGACCGAAATGGTCGAGACCGCCAAGGTCGTCGACGGCGGCCCAGCCCTGGCGTGGTCGGCCGACGCCGACGACACCGCCGAGCCGGTGCCCTACGTCGGCCCCGACATGACCGGCGAATACGGCCGGGAGCCAACGAGATTGGGTGACACCGACAGCGGCCGCCTCGCCGCCGCGACCGGGGCGCTGCCGTGGTACAAGCGCACCGCGCTGGTGTTGAGCGTCGTCGGCGCGGCCGCGGCCGTGCTGCTCGCGGTGGTGTTGGCGCTGACCCTGGGCCACCCGAAAACCACCCCGACCAACAACACCCCGCCGACCGAACAAGCGCCGCCGCAGACGTCGCAGACGGAAACGATCACGGAGCCGAACGGCACCACCACCGTGACGGTGCTTCCGCCCCCGCCGCCACCGCCGTCGTCGTCGTCGACGGAGCCTCCGCCGACGACCACGAGCAGCAGTCCGCCGCCCACGACCACAACGGCGGCGCCGACCACCACGAGCGCCCAGCCGACCACGACGGAGCAGGCAACCACCACCGCGGCGCCGACGACCACGCGACAACGGCCGCTGCCGCTGCCCCTGCCGCAACCGCCGTTCGGGCGTTAGCCGCAGGCCACGGGCGCCGCCGAGCGGCGACTTAGGGCAGCCTATCTCGCACCGAAACCTACCCAGATGTCACTATGAGCAAGCCTCGGTAGGCAAAAACTAGGAATTGGGGAGACCTTCTGTGACCACGCAAACGCTCATCAGACTGATACTCGGACTGGGCATGACCGTGGTGGTGGGCGCTTTCGCTGCGCGCCGCGTCCTGTGGCTGAACAAGCTGATCATGTCGGGCCAGCCGGCCAGCGGGCGCGCCGACCACGTCGGCAACCGCATCTGGACGGAACTCACCGAGGTGTTCGGGCAGCGCAAGCTGCTGAAGTGGTCGCTGCCCGGTCTGGCGCACTTCTTCACCATGTGGGGATTCTTCATCCTGCTGACGGTCTACATCGAGGCCTACGGCGTGCTGTTCCAGCCCAACTTCCACATCCCGATCATCGGCCGCTGGGACGCGCTGGGCGCCCTGCAGGACTTCTTCGCGCTGGCCGTGCTGACCGGCATCGTGACCTTCGCGATCATCCGGCTGCGCACCGAGCCGAAAGAGTACGGCCGCCAGTCCCGCTTCTACGGCTCACACACCGGCGGCGCCTGGCTGATCCTGTTCATGATCTTCAACGTCATCTGGACGTACGCCATCTTCCGCGGGGCCTCGGTGAACGCGCTCGGCGACGAATTCCCGTACGGCCGCGGCGCTTTCTTCAGCCACTTCATGGGCTCACTGCTGCGGCCGTTGGGGCACAACACCAATGAGATCGTCGAGACCGTCGCCCTGATGCTGCACATCGGCGTCATGCTGGCGTTCCTGCTGATCGTGTTGCACTCCAAGCACTTACACATCTTCCTGGCGCCCATCAACGTCATCTTCAAGCGCCTGCCCGACGGGCTCGGCCCGCTGCTGCCCATCGAGTACTCGGTCGATGGCGAGGCTAAGCCGATCGACTTCGAAAACCCGCCGGACGACGCCCAATTCGGCCGCGGCAAGATCGAGGACTTCACCTGGAAGGGCATGCTCGACTTCGCCACCTGTACCGAGTGTGGGCGCTGTCAGTCGCAGTGTCCGGCCTGGAACACCGGAAAGCCGCTGTCGCCCAAGCTCGTCATCATGGACCTGCGCGACCACTGGATGGCCAAGGCGCCATACATCCTGGGGGACAAGGAGACTCCGCTCGAGAACACCCCGGAGGGCGGGGTCGCCGAGAACCTGAGCGGCGAGAAGCACGCCGAGGAGCATCACGTCCCCGAGTCGGGCTTCGGCCGCGTGATGGGCTCGGGTCCGGAGCAGGCGACCCGCCCGCTGGTCGGCACCGCCGAGCAGGGTGGCGTCATCGACCCCGACGTGCTGTGGTCCTGCGTGACGTGCGGCGCCTGCGTCGAGCAGTGCCCGGTGGACATCGAGCACGTCGACCACATCGTCGACATGCGCCGTTACCAGGTGATGATGGAGTCGGAGTTCCCCTCCGAGCTGTCGGTGCTGTTCAAAAACCTTGAGACCAAAGCGAATCCGTGGGGCCAGAACGCATCCGACCGGACCAACTGGATCGACGAGGTCGACTTCGACGTCCCGGTGTATGGCGAGGACGTGGACAGCTTCGACGGCTACGAGTACCTGTTCTGGGTGGGCTGCGCCGGCGCGTACGACGACAAGGCGAAGAAGACCACCAAGGCCGTCGCCGAGCTGCTGGCCGTCGCCGGCGTGAAGTACCTGGTGCTGGGCACGGGCGAAACGTGCAACGGCGACTCCGCGCGCCGGTCGGGCAACGAGTTCCTCTTCCAGCAGCTGGCCGCCCAGGCCGTCGAGACCCTGGACGGGCTGTTCGAGGGCGTGGAGACCGTCGACCGCAAGATCGTCGTCACCTGCCCGCACTGCTTCAACACCCTGGGCAAGGAGTACCGGCAGCTGGGCTCCAACTACACCGTGTTGCACCACACGCAGCTGCTCAACCGGCTGGTGCGGGACAAGAAGCTGGTGCCGGTTACGTCTGTCTCCCAGGAGATCACGTACCACGACCCGTGCTATTTGGGCCGGCACAACAAGGTGTATGAGGCGCCGCGCGAGCTGATCGGCGCCGCGGGCGCCACCCTCACCGAGATGCCGCGGCACGCCGAGCGCAGCTTCTGCTGCGGCGCCGGTGGTGCGCGCATGTGGATGGAAGAGCACATCGGCAAGCGGATCAACCACGAGCGCGTCGACGAGGCGCTGGGGACGGGCGCGGCCACCATCGCGACCGGTTGCCCGTTCTGCCGGGTGATGGTCACCGACGGCGTCAACGACCGGCAGGAGGAAGCCGGCCGCAGCGGCGTCGAGGTGCTCGACGTGGCGCAGGTGCTGCTCGGGTCGATCGAGTACGACAAGGCGACGCTGCCCGAGAAGGGCACGGCCGCGAAGGAGGCCGAGAAGCGGGCGGCCGCAGCACCGAAGGCCGCAGCACCGGCCGCGCCCGCCGAGGCGCCGGCCAAGGCTGAGGAACCCGCGCCGGCCAAGGCCGCCGAGCCGGAGCCAGCCAAGGCCGCGGCACCGGCGCCGGCCAAGGGGCTGGGCATCGCCGGCGGCGCAAAACGGCCCGGCGCCAAGAAGGCCGCGCCCGCCGCGAAGGCCCCTTCTGCGGCCGAGGCCCCGACCGCTCAGCCGGCCGAAGAGGCCAAGGCGCCCGCTGCGCCCGCCGCACCGGCCAAGGGGCTGGGCCTGGCGGCCGGCGCGAAGCGACCCGGCGCCAAGAAGTCGGCGGCCCCGGCGGCGAAGGCCCCTTCTGCGGCCGATGCCCCGGCCGCTCAGCCGGCCGCACCGGCCGCGCCCGCCGAAGAGGCCGAGGCTCCAGCGGCTCCCGCCGCACCGGTGAAGGGGCTCGGCATCGCCGCCGGCGCCAAGCGGCCCGGTGCCAAGAAGGCCGCGCCCGCCGCGAAGCCCGCCGAGGCCCCGGCCCAGCAACCGGAGGCCACGGCCGAGCCCGGACAAAAGCCGGAGCCGTCGGCGCAGCCCGACGGCGACGCGGCAAAGCCCGAAACCCCGGTGAAGGGCCTGGGCATCGCGCGCGGCGCCCGGCCGCCGGGCAAGCGTTGATCGGAGATACCGCCACCTCTCGGCTCTTGTGACCTTTCGGTCACCCATCTCGACCTGGTCGGCCACCACGACAGCGTCGCTCGTGTCGCGCTGCGAGCGCCGCCGCGACGTGCGACACTTCGTCCACGCCGACAACGACGCGGTCAATAGGGGGTTACGAGAGGACGAACTGATGAAGCGGGCGATAATCGGCGTTTCGGCGGCAGCAGCGATAACACTGGCCCCCCTGTTCGTTCCAGCAGCAAAAGCAAGGGCTGACGATCCCTGCGCCGGCGTCACCGATCCCGCCGCCCATCAGACTTGCCTCAACGGATTCATGCCGCACGACCCCAGGCGCCGACACCTTCTGGGCGATTGCGAGGGGGCCAGCCCCCTGGACGGACAGGTGGGCCAAGTCTGTGGCTAGCTTCTAGCGCCCTCCCTCGATAAGAGGCGTGCCACGGCAGGGATTTTGCGCGATTCTGGAGTGGCGACAATACGGGGGCCATTTCGCGGGCGCGAAGGGACGAAGTGGTGAAGAGGGCAATAATGGGCGCGGCGGCAGCCATAGCGCTGGCATACCTGTGCATTCCGCCACCACAAGCACGCGCCGACGATCCTTGTGCCGGCATCAACGATCCCGCTGCCCCCCAGGCTTGCGTCGACGCACCCCCGCCCGATGAGCCGCTGCAGCGATACCAAAACGATTGCCAGGCCAGCCCGTTGCACGGACAGTTGGGGCAAATTTGTCGGGACCTCTGGGTGCCCAAATCTGCACCTCCCGATCGAGCGCGGGCCGGCGAGTGGGCAACTCTGTAATGCGGTTTGCTAGGGGCCGGCTGGGCGTTCGTCTCATCCGCCTGCCGGAGGTCGCCGCATGATCGTGCCGAAGATCGGCGGTCCATAGCCCTTCTCTGTCGGCTTATCCTGCTGGGCCTTACGCGCCCCCGGCGGCATCGGCGGGACGAACATCGGGACCAGTGGAGCGCCGTCGGCTGCGGTTGCCATCAACGGTGCCTCCGACGCCGACAGCTGGATCGGCGAGGTGACCGCCGAAGGCGGGACCACAAGGTTGCTGACGTACATCCCCGTGCCCATCGAAGCGGTGGCTGAAGTCTCGGCGGCGGGCGCATAGGCAGCGGCAGCGTAGATGTTGGGGGACCCTCCCACGGCCTCGGGACCGGTCAGGTTGTACGCAATGGCCAGGTTGCGCGGGGTCGCGGCCAGGACGTCCGGGTACTGACCGGGAAAGAAATCGTGGCCACTCATGATCAAGCCCAGCTCGGCCTGCGGGTTGAAGATGCCGCTGCTGACCAGGCTTTCCAGGTAGGCGTTGACGGTCTGAACGAACGGATTGTCGAGGATACCCTGGGCGGGTGCCGCCGCCGCGGTCACGGCGGCCGTTTGAGCCGCGGGGGCCGCCGGACTGGTCATCGGGGATGGGGCACTAAACATCGGCATCGCCATGGTCTGCAGGCTGGTGGCTTGATAGCCCAGCATCGCGGTCGTGTTGTCCGCCCACATCTGCAGGTACTGGATCTCGGTGGCGGCGATGGCCGGGAAGTTGATGCCGAAGAAGTTCGTCGCGATCAGATCAGCCAGCAGCGTGCGGTTGGCGGCGACCACGCTGGGATGCACGACGGCACTCTTGGTGGCGACGAACGAACTGGCCATGGTGGTAGCCGCCATCGACATCTGAGCGGCCTGGGCTGCGGTGGTGTGTAGCCAAGCGATGTACGGAAGGCTAGACAGAGTCATCGCCGTCGCCGATGGTCCCTGCCAGGGAATGCTCGCCACGGTGGAGGCGTAGTCGGCGGCCGTCTGTCCCAGCTCGGTCACCAGCTGGCGCCAGGCGTCGGCAGCGCTGAGCCACGATCCGGGCCCCGGCCCTGAATGAATCAGTGCTGATGTGATCTCGGGGGGAGCCCAGAAGTCCACGCCTACCCTGCCAAAGCTCCGAGTCGACTCTCGATGCCCCGCATGCGGGCCTTCCTTTCGGTCACGTTCGTGCATGGCGACGTGGCCCGATTCGTCAAAACGAGCGTAACGCTCGTCTACTCGCATCGGGAATAGCGAAAATTGCGCCCGCCGCGCGGGCGTTGATCACAGATTGAGATCCGTCAGCAAATTTCGTTGGACAACGATGGCACCATAGGGACGTGAGTACTCACCAGCTGCCCGCGCACATCACCGGCCATCATCGGCAGCGGTCCTTCGCCCAGTCGTCCAAACTGCAGGACGTCCTGTACGAGATCCGCGGCCCGGTGCACCAGCACGCCGCGCGGCTGGAGGCCGAGGGACACCGCATCCTCAAGCTCAACATCGGCAACCCGGCGCCGTTCGGCTTCGAGGCGCCCGACGTGATCATGCGCGACATGATCCAGGCCCTGCCGTACGCCCAGGGCTACTCCGACTCGCAGGGGATCCTGCCGGCCCGACGCGCGGTGGTCACCCGCTACGAGCTGGTCGAGGGCTTTCCGCGGTTCGACGTCGACGACGTCTACCTGGGCAACGGGGTATCCGAGCTGATCACGATGACGCTGCAGGCCCTGCTCGACAACGGCGATCAGGTCCTGATCCCAGCGCCGGACTACCCGCTGTGGACGGCGTCGACCTCGCTGGCCGGCGGCACGCCGGTGCACTACCTGTGCGACGAGACCCAGAACTGGCAGCCGGACATCGCCGACCTGGAATCCAAGATCACCGAGCGCACCAAGGCGCTGGTCGTGATCAACCCGAACAACCCCACCGGCGCCGTCTACAGCCGCGAGATCCTCACCCAGATGGTCGACCTGGCGCGCAAGCACCAGCTGCTGCTGCTGGCCGACGAGATCTACGACAAGATCCTCTACGACGACGCCAAGCACATCAGCCTCGCCACGCTGGCGCCCGACATGTTGTGCCTGACATTCAACGGCCTGTCGAAGGCCTACCGGGTCGCCGGCTACCGGGCCGGCTGGCTGGCCATCACCGGGCCCAAGGAGCACGCCAGCAGCTTCATCGAGGGGATCAGCCTGCTGGCCAATATGCGGCTGTGCCCCAACGTCCCGGCGCAGCACGCGATCCAGGTGGCCCTCGGCGGCCACCAGAGCATCGAGGACCTGGTGCTTCCCGGCGGGCGGCTGCTCGAGCAGCGCGACGTCGCCTGGACCAAGCTCAACGAGATCCCCGGGGTGTCCTGCGTCAAACCCGAGGGCGCGCTGTACGCGTTTCCCCGGCTGGATCCCGAGGTCTACGACATCGAGGACGACGAGCAACTCGTCCTCGAGCTGCTGCTGTCCGAGAAGATCCTCGTCACCCAGGGCACCGGATTCAACTGGCCGGCGCCGGATCACCTGCGCATCGTGACCCTGCCGTGGTCCCGCGATCTCGCCGCCGCGATCGAGCGGCTGGGCAACTTCCTGGCCAGCTACCGGCAGTAACGGGGTTTCGGCGCCGCCCTCTACCCTCGACCGGGTGGCGCACTCACATTCGCACAGCCTCCGCAGCTCGCCCGGGGCCCCGTCCGGGCTGGATCCGCTGCCCGCCAGGATCGTCGTCGGGCTGCTTGTCGCCATCGGGGTGGCCGTGGTGGCCGGTGCGGTGTTGCTCTGGCCGAGCCGCCAGCACGTCGATATCCCGATGCCATTCCAGAACGCGGCCGGCGGCGCGGTGAGCACACAAAAGGGCCACGTGCTGTCCAGCGCGCTGGGCGACTGCGGCAGCCCGTCGGCGGGCCAGGTGATCACGACGGCGCCGCAACCGGCGGCCCCGGGCGCCGGGCGATGCATCCAAACGCTGATCGCCATCGACTCGGGCCCGAACGCGGGCGCCAAGACGCTGCTGGAGTCCTCCCCCGGTCCCGGCCAGCCCCACTTCGGGGCCGACGATCGCGTCCGGCTGGTCCGGCAGGTCGACGAGCAGGGCACCACCAGCTACGCCTTCTACGACTTCGAACGTGGCTGGCCGCTGGTCGCGCTCGCCGTCGCGTTCGCGGTGGTGATCGTCGCCGTGGCCCGCTGGCGCGGGTTGCTCGCGCTGGTCGGCATCGTCGTCGCGTTCCTGGTGCTGGTGGTGTTCCTGCTGCCGGCGCTGCGCGACGGCGCCCCCGCCGTCCCCGTCGCGCTGGTGGCGTCTGCGGTCATCCTCTACGCGGTGATCTACCTGGCCCACGGGGTGAGCCTGCGGACCAGCGCCGCCCTGCTGGGCACCCTCTCGGCGTTGCTGCTGGCCGCCGGATTATCTTGGGCCGCAGTCGATCTGGCCCATCTCACCGGCCTGTCGGACGACCAGAACGGCCAGGTCTCGGCGTATCTGGGCAACGTGTCGATCAGCGGGCTGCTGCTCGCCGGGTTCATCATCGGCTCGCTCGGTGTGCTCAACGACGTGACCGTGACCCAGGCGTCGACGGTGTTCGAGCTCGCGCACCTCGGCGGCTCCCGGCGGGCCATCTTCCTGGGCGCCATCCGGGTAGGCCGGGATCACATCGCCAGCACGGTCTACACGCTGGTGTTGGCCTACGCGGGCACGTCGCTCCCGTTGCTGCTGCTGTTCAGCGTCTCGAATCGCTCGCTGGGTGACGTGCTGATCAGCGAGAGCGTGGCCATCGAACTCGCCCGCTCCGCGGTCGGCGGCATCGCGCTGGCGCTGTCGGTGCCGTTGACGACGGCGATCGCGGCGGTGCTGGCGAAACCGGGCTCAGAGCCGGCCCCGGTCAGCGCCGCTGTTCCAGCAGCCCCAGCAGGTAGTCGCCATAACCGGACTTGACCAGGGTCTGCGCCCGCTTGGCCAGTTGCTCGTCGCTGATCCAGCCCTGCAGCCAGGCGATTTCCTCGGGCACGCTGACCTTCAGCCCCTGCCGCCGTTCCAGCGTGCGGACGTAGTCGCTGGCGTCCAGCAGCGAGTCGAAGGTGCCCGTGTCCAGCCACGCCGTCCCGCGCGCCATCACCTCGACCGACAGCCGGCCACGGTTGAGGTAGATCTGGTTGACCTCGGTGATCTCGTACTCGCCGCGCGCCGATTTCTTCAGGTTCTTGGCGATCTCGATCACGTCGTTGTCGTAGAAGTAGAGGCCCGGCACCGCGTATTGGGACTTCGGAGTGGCCGGCTTCTCCTCCAGCGACAGCGCCATGCCGTCGTCGCTGAACTCGACAACACCGTAGGCCGACGGGTTGGCCACCCAGTACGCGAAAATCGCTCCGCCGCTTATGTTTTGGAAGCGGCTCAGGCTGGTGCCCAGGCCCGGGCCGTAGAAGATGTTGTCGCCCAACACCAACGCGGCCGAGTCGTTGCCGAGGTGGTTGGCGCCGAGCACGAAAGCCTGTGCCAGGCCCTCGGGTGCGTGCTGCTGGACGTAGCTGAGGTTGATGCCGAATTGCGAGCCGTCACCGAGTAGCCGCTCGAAGCCGGCCGCGTCGTGCGGGGTGGTGATCACCAGGATGTCGCGGATGCCGGCCATCATCAGCGTGGACAGCGGGTAGTACACCATCGGCTTGTCGTAGACCGGCAACAACTGCTTGCTGATGCCGATCGTGATCGGGTGCAGACGGGTGCCCGACCCGCCGGCCAGGATGATCCCACGCATAGGTGCCTCTCTGTTCGGGCCTAATTTACGAGGTCGGAGTCAGTGAGTTCCGTCGCGGCCAGCGCCGCTGCCAGGTCCTCGTGCCGGAACACCGACGTGACGTGGTCGCGGACCACCCGGAATGCCGACGCGGCGTTGGTGACCTCCCCGTCCGGGGTGCTGACCTTCTCTTCGACGACGACGACGCCGTCGTGCACATACATGCGGCCGGGTTCGGCCGTGCCTTCGCGCGAACCGGCCCACCTGCGCAGCGCCTCATGACCCTGCGCGGCGCCCTGAGCGTCGCCGATTTCGATGTCCTCGCTGGACAAGGCCACCAGGGTTTCCAGGTCCGAGGCGTTGAGGGCGTCGTGCCACGCCAGAACGGTGGCGATCTCCGATGTGGTCATGGTCAGCAAGCTACCGTGTCCGCCTGAGTTACAAAGGCGTACGGTCCAGCCAGTTCTGCCACACGGCGTCGTCCCCGAACAGCTCGATGCCGGTGTCGGCCAGCGAGACCCGGCGAACCAGCGCCAGCAAAAGTTCGGTGGCGCCGCCGCGCAGCGCCGCGCTGCCCTTGCCGTGCTCGTGCGACCAGGTGATCGCGCCGCCGTCGACACCGATCGTCCATTCACCGGCGTCGCCCAGCCCCGGGTCGGTGGCGTGCAGGTGCAGGGTGCTGCCGGCCTCCAGCGGCAGGGGCGACCCGTCGCTTCCGGCCTGAATGGCCACGCGCTCAAGCCATTCCGTTATCCCGTCGGCCGCGATTTCGGCGCCCAGGGTGAATTCGCTGCCGGTCGCGATCGCGGCGTCGGCGCGGTGCACCGCCGTCTCGTGCAGCCGGCGCCGGACCCACCAATTCGCCGGGCGCGTCCCGAGGAAGGTCCACACCGGTGTTTCCACGCCCGCCAACTCGACCGCGTCCACCAGCCGCTGCGCGCCGCCGTTCAGCCAGGAGATCGCGTCGTCCGGATCCGGTGGCGGCTTGCCGCCCTCGACGGTGCGGGGATCGAGGTATTCCTGGAGCCGGTCACGCACGATCTGCGCCGCCCACCGATCGCCGCGCCCGACGTGGCGCAACAGCTGGGTGACGGTCCAGCCGGGGCACGTCGGCACCGGCGTGGACTCGTCGACACCGCGGAAAAGCTCGGCGAAGGCCCGGTTTTCGGTGAGGAACTCGGCGGCATAGTCCACGGGCTCAGGCTACTCGCCGGCCCCGACCGGCTTGATCCAATGCGGCAGGCCGTCGATGCGGATAACGTCCGTCCTGTCAGCGACAGATGAAAGGCGGGGGCATGTCGTTTGTGATCGTGGGACCGGAGGCGCTGGGGGCGGCGGCTTCCGATTTGGCTCGAATCGGTGCGGCGGTGAGCACAGCCAACGCGGCCGCGGCGGCGTCGACAACGCGGGTGGTGGCCGCCGGCGCCGACGAGGTGTCGGCGGCGATCGCGTCGCTGTTTTCCGGGCAGGCGCAGGACTTTCACGCGCTGACCACCCGGGCGGCGGCGGTTCACGACCAGTTCGTGCAGGCCTTGGGCGGGGGCGCGGCCTCGTATGCCAGCGCCGAGGCGGCGAACGTCCAGCAGACACTGATGAACGCCATCAACGCGCCCACCGAGGCGCTGTTCGGGCGCCCGCTGGTCGGCAACGGCGCCAACGGGGCCCCGGGAACCGGGCAGAACGGCGGCGACGCCGGAATCCTGATCGGCAACGGCGGGGCGGGCGGCTCGGGTGGGGCCTCCCACCCCAACGGCGGCAACGGCGGGGCCGCCGGGCTGCTCGGCGCGGCCGGCGCGGGCGGCGCCGGCTGGTCGGGTGCTAACGGCGGCAACGGCGGCAACGGCGGGGCCGGCGCGCTGTTCGGCGCCGGCGGCGCCGGCGGTGCCGGCGGGTTCTCGACCGGTTTAGGTGTCGCCGGCGGCAACGGCGGCAACGGCGGGATGGGCGGGATCTTCGGCGCCGGCGGCGCCGGCGGCGCGGGCGGGCTCTCGGCCAGCGGCGTCGGCGGAAACGGCGGCGCCGGCGGGAACGGCGGGGTATTCAGCCTGGCCAGCAACGGCGGGATCGGCGGCCCGACCCAGCCCACCGGCGGTGCCGGCGGGGCCGGCGGCACGGGCGTAACCGGCGGGGGTAACGGCGGGGCCGGTGGGAACGGCGGCCTGCTCGGTGCCGGTGGGGTCGGCGGGGCCGGCGGGACCGGCCTCCAGGGAAG
>NZ_LQPV01000053.1:0-14076 GCF_002101935.1 Mycobacterium sp. IEC1808
GGCGGGGTCAGCATCGGAGGCACCGGCGGAGCCGGCGGGGGCGGCGGTAGCGCCGGTCTGCTGCAAGGCGCCGGCGGCGACGGCGGGGCCGGCGCCTTCGGGGTCCTCGCCGGCGGCCACGGCGGGTCCGGCGGAACGGCGGTACTCCTCGGCAACGGCGGCGGCGCCGGCGGAACCGGCGGATACAGCAACATCACCGGCGGCGCGGGCGGGACCGGCGGCAATGCCGGCCTGCTTTGGGGCGACGCCGGGTCCGGCGGGACCGGCGGCGCCGGGGGCACGACCGGCGGGCCGGGCGGGACCGGCGGCCAGGCGGGCCAACTCCTCCTGGGCACCGGCGGTGCCGGGGGCGCCGGCGGCGAAGGCGCAGCGACCGGCGGCAACGGTGCCAACGGCGGCAACGCCGTACTGTTCGGCACCGGCGGAAACGGCGGCAATGCGGGGATTGGCACGACCGTTGGCACGAGCGGCACCGGCGGCGCCGGGGGGCTGCTGCTCGGCCCGGCCGGGAACAACGGGATCACATAGCCGGCGGCGTCGCCGCGCGACCAGACCCGCTGCCCTCAGCCGATCCGGATGACGAGCTTGCCGACGTGCTTGCCGTCGCGTAACCGCACGAACGCCGCTTTCGCATCCTCGAATTCGAAGACGTCGTCGATCACCGGTGCCAGCCCGGTAGCGCCGACGGCTCGCACCAGATCTGCCAGATCGGCCCGGCTCCCGACGGTAATGGATCGCGTCGTCGCGCCGGCGCCCTTGAGCAGGAAATAGTCGATGCCCGGGTTGTCTTCGCTGAGAAAGCCGATCAGCGTCACCTCGCCATCTCTGGCGATCGCGCGCAACGACTGCTCGATGGTGGCCGGGCCGCCGACTTCGACGACCCGGTCCGCGCCTCGGCCACCGGTCAGTTCGCGCACCTGCTCCCCCCAATTCGGATTGCGGCGGTAGTCGATGACGTCGTCGGCGCCCAGCGCTTTGAGCGTCTGCGCCTTCTCAGGACTCGACGTCGTCGCGACGACACGCCCACCGACCAGCTTGGCCAGTTGCAGCGCGAACAGCGAAACGCCGCCGGTCCCGAGCGTCAGCACGGTTTGGCCCGCGCGAATCGGCGCGGGGCCGCCGAGCGCGTTCCAGGCCGTGACCCCGGCGCACGGCAGCGTCGCGGCCTGATCGTCGGGTATCGCATCGGGAATGCGCACGACCGCCTCCCGGGATACCACCTTGTACTCGGTCAGCCAGCCATCCTGCCCGCTGCCGTAGCTGTCGGAATCCGCTGTCGCCGGCATCGGGCCGCCGAACCACCTCGGATGGAATGCGCTCACCACCCGGTCGCCGGGAAGGTAGTCGTCGACGCCCTCGCCGACCTCGACGACTTCGGCGGCGGCATCGCTGCACGGCACCAAGCCGGGTGTGCTGTCGCGCACGTACCGACCGAGGGGAATCGCCACGTCTCGGTAGTTCAGCGAGACCGCTCGGATGCGGAGCAGCAATTCTCCTCGCTGGGGCGATGGGACCGGTTCTTCGTGCATCCGCAATCCATCCAGCCCGGTGAGCTCGTCGAACCGGTACACGCGCATGAAGACACTCCTTCCGATGTCAGCCGATGTCAGCCTGTATCTCGCACTCGCGGATGGATTCCCTTGCTCCGCATCACAAAACGCGGGCATGTTTCACGACCGCGCAATCGGATACCCGGCATTTCGTGAGCGAGGGCAACGATTTCAACGAGCGCAATATCGCCGAGTTCCGCGCCAATCACGGTCGCGTCGGTGGCCAGTTCGACGGCGCACCGCTGGTCATCCTGCACACCGTCGGAGCGCGCAGCGGGAAGCCGCGGACCAACATCATGATGTATCTGCCCGACGGCGACCGGTACCTCGTGTTCGCCTCGAAGGCCGGCGCGGACGACAACCCCGCGTGGTATTGGAACCTCAAGGCCAACCCGGACGCCCGCATCGAAGTCGGCGACGACATCGTCGACGTGCATGCCACGGAGCTGCATGGGGCCGAGCGGGACGAGAAGTATGCGCTGCAGGCCGAGCGCTACCCGGGGTTCGCCGAGTACCAGCGCAAGACGTCGCGGACCATCCCGGTGATCGCGCTCACGCCGGTTGGACCGAGGGAGCCCCGCGCATGAGGGTCCTGGCGACGGGCGCGACGGGCCAGTACGCCCACCACGTCGTCGCCGCCCTCGCCGCTCAGGGAATCGACGTCCGCGGCGTCGTCCACGACCCGGCGAAGGCCGACGAGGCTCGCCGGGCCGGTGCGACCGAGACGGTACAGCTGGACCTGGCCGACGCCGACGGGGTCGCCAAGGCGCTGGACGGCGTCGACGGAGTCTTCCTGATCACTCCGGCGTTTCACCCGGATGCCACGTCGATGGCGCTCAACGTGGTCGGGGCGGCCGTCGACGCGGGCGTCGAGAAACTGGTCTACAACGGTGTGTACCACCCGTCGCTGAGCCTGCCGAACCACGCGGGAACGCGCCCGGTCGAGGAGGCACTCTATCCGTCCGACCTGGACTTCAGCGTGCTGCAGCCGGCGATGTACGTCCAAGCGCTAGAGGCGACCTACCGGAGCGCGTTGGAAACCGGCGCCGTCGTCGCGCCGTGGTCGAAGCACTCGAAGATGACCTACGTCGACTATCGCGACGTCGCGGATGCGGCCGCGTTGGCCTTCGTCGAGCCGCGCCTGTCGCGTGGCACCTTCGAGCTCGCCGCCGGCG
Organism: Mycobacterium sp. IEC1808; assembly: GCF_002101935.1. Lineage (NCBI taxonomy): Bacteria > Bacillati > Actinomycetota > Actinomycetes > Mycobacteriales > Mycobacteriaceae > Mycobacterium > Mycobacterium sp. IEC1808. The sequence goes on from NZ_LQPV01000053.1 coordinate 2,726, forward strand.
GCATGGTCGACCGGGTCGAGGTCGCCGAGATGATGAGTCGGGTCGCGGGGCGCACCCTGCGGGCCGAGGACACCGACGACGTCCCCCCGGGTCCCGAGGGCCTGGCCACGATGTTCGAAGACTACGACCGGCACGGCTTTCACGGCGGGAATTCGCTTGTGCTGCACGCCATTCTGCGTCGCGAACCCCGTTCCGTCGCCGACTTCATCGCGGGGCTCGCTGCGTAAGAGTTGGGATCGGTATCGCCGAGGGCCGGTGTCCACTTGTTGCAGCGGCCCATCCGGGCCTCCAGCAACGAAGGAGCCCGACATGAAACCGACGGGACGTTTCTCCCGTTTTCGCAGGACACCGGCGGCGGGCCAGGGGAATAATCCCGTGGGTATGAAAGCCATGATCGCGGGATTAGCAACGGCGTCGTTCATGTTCGGCGGCGCGGGTCTGGCCGCGCCCTCCGCGCAGGCCGCTCCGTGCCCGGCCGGGAAGTCCTGCCAGCACTGGTGCCCCGGCGATGTCCTTCCGGCGGGCCGGCCCGTCCCGTGGGACGGCAACGTCTGCCACGACTACTACTGGGATTACTACGGCGTGCACGACATCGGCGACGGGGCAAACTATTCCTGGCGCGACATGCCCTGGCGCTAGGCCGGAAGGTTAAACTGTGCGGCCATGCGCAAGCTCATGGCCGCCGTCGCCGCCCTCCTGGCGGCCGGTGCCATCGCGGGAGGCCCGCCCGCTCGGGCCGACAGCACGCAGCCGATCGGCTCGGTGCCGATCCCGGACGGGCCGGCCCAGACCTGGATCGTGGCAGACCTGGACAACGGTCAGGTGCTGGCCGCCCGCGACGCGAACGTCCCCCACCCGCCGGCGAGCACCATCAAGGTGTTGTTGGCGCTGGTGACGCTGGACCAGGTGAGCCTGGACTCCACCGTCGTCGCCGATGTCGCCGACACCGAGGTCGAGTGCAACTGCGTCGGCATCAAGCCGGGCCGCACCTACACCGCGCGCCAATTGCTCGACGGGTTGTTGCTGGTTTCCGGCAACGACGCGGCCAACACCCTGGCGCACCTGCTGGGCGGCGCGGACGCCACCGTGGCCAAGATGAATGCCAAGGCCGCGTCCCTGGGCGCGACTAGCACCTTCGCGGCGACCCCGTCCGGCCTGGACGGCCCCCGCGGCTCCGGGGCGTCGACGGCGCACGACCTGGCCGTCATCTTCCGCGCCGCGATGGCCAACCCGGTGTTCGCGCAGATCACCGCCGAGCCGTCGGCGATGTTCCCCGGCGACCACGGCGACGAACCGATCACCAACCAGGACGAACTGCTACAGCGCTACCCCGGCGCCATCGGCGGCAAGACGGGCTTCACCGACGCGGCGCGCAAAACTTTCGTCGGTGCGGCCGCCCGCGGTGGTCGCCGGCTGGTGATCGCGATGATGTACGGGCTGGTGAAACAGGGCGGACCCACGTACTGGGATCAGGCCGGCAGCCTGTTCGACTGGGGCTTCGCGCTCAACCCGGAGACCGGCGTGGGGTCGCTCTAGGCTCGCCGTAACCGCTTCTCACAAGCCAATATTCGGCAGCGCCGCGCGCATCAGCCCCGTCAGCACCGGTATCCGCCGCTGGGCGATCGCCGGCTGCGGCAGCACCCCCTCCACCACGGCGGCGCCGTCGAACACGTTCGTCATCAGCGCCACGACCACCGGGAACGTCTCCTCGTCGAAGCCCTCGGCGCCGGGCATCGCCCGGGCGGCGTCGTAGATCTTCGCCGAGTACTGCCCCAGCTCGTGTTGCAAAGTGTCCCTTAGCTTTTCGTCGGTGCGCGCGGCCACCAGCAGCTCGTAGAGCACGGCGTTGGTCGGTGCGGTGGTGATGTCCCGCAGAATCGCCAGCGCGGCGTCGAAGGCAGGCTGGTCGGCGGGAATCTCGGCAACCCGCTTGGTGAACGACTCCAGCTGACGGCGCAACACCTCGGACGCGGTCGCCGCCATGAAATCGCCCATCGTGTCGAAGTGGCGGAACAGCGCGCCGACGGAAACCCCCGCGCGCTTGGTGATCACCGCGGCCGACGCCCGCGCGTAGCCGACCTCGATGATGGTGTCGATGCACGCCTCGAGGAGCCGCGCGACGGTTTCCTCCCGGCGCTGCTGCTGGGTCCTGGCCATGTCAGGCCCCGACTTTCTCCGCGGTGCGGCCCCGGATGCGCTGGCCCGCACGCAGGTAGCGGCCCGACTTCACGGTCTGGCCGTAGCCCTCCCGGAATTGGCCGGCGCGGAAGACGACCGCGCCACCCACGCCGGTCGCGACGACGGCGTCGTCGTTGCGATTGACCATGCGCCGCAGGCCGCCGTAGAACGGCACCGCTTCCTCGTGGTAGCCGTCCACCGAGTCGTTGAGGCCGGCCGGGTCGATCACGACGAAGTCCGCGCGGTCGCCCTCGCACAGCGTGCCGGCGTCGATGCCGAACCACTGCGCCAGTTCGCCGGTCAGCCGGTGCACCGCGTGTTCGGTGGACATGAACGGCGCGCCGGCCCGGTGGGCGTCGCGAATGCGCTTGAGCATCTTGAGCGGGAAGTTATAGAACGCCATGTTGCGCAGGTGCGCCCCGGCGTCGGAGAAGCCCATGTGGATGCTGGGCTCGGCGGCGAGCTTGTTGAGCTGCCGGGGCCGGTGGTTGGCGACGACGGTCGTCCACCGGACGTTGCGCTCACCGTTTTCGACGAGCACATCGAGGAACGCGTCCAGCGGATGCAGCCCGCGCTCGTCGGCGATGGCGCCAAAGCTCTTGCCGATCAACGACTTATCGGGGCACTCGACGATGACCGCATCGTGGAAGTCGCGGTGCCACAGCGACGGGCCGAGCTTGATCCGGTCGAACTCGCGCCGAAACTTGCGGCGGTAGTCCTTGTCGGCCAGCAGCTCGTTGCGCTGCAATTGGTCGCGCAGGTGCAGGGCGGCCGTCCCGGCGCCGAACTCCTCGAAGACCGGCAGGTCGATGCCGTCGGAGTAGAGCTCGAACGGGACCGGCAGGTGCTGGAAGCGCACCCTGGAACCCAGGAACTTGTTCAGCAGGCGGGTGCCGAGCCCGAAAGTGTGCACGGCTAGCGGCATGGACTTCGCATCCGCCGACACCAGCAGGCTCATCCGAACTGCCTTGCGCCACCCCAACATCGGGCTGCTGGCCAGGAAGAACAGCAGTGCGGATTTCGAGTCCTCGACGTCGGGCGCGCTCTGCAGGATGCGGCCGCGCTTGCGCAACACCTTGATCAGCCGGCGCCGCTCCCGCCACGTCGCGAACGTCGACGGCAACGCGCGCGACCGGAAGCGGTCGCCGTCGAGTTTGTCGATGGCCGCGTCCATGCCGGACATGCCGAGCATCCCGGCGTCGAGGGCCTCATCCAGCAGCGCCGCCATCTTCTCCAGCTCGGCCTCGGTGGGCTTGACAGTCTCGTCCGTGCCGCGATCCAGACCAAGCACCGCGGTCCGCAGGTCCGAATGGCCAAGCAGCGAACCGACATTCGGCCCGAGCGGCAGGGCGTCGAGCGCCCGGATGTAGTCCGCGGCCGTCGACCACGTCTTAGTGGAATCCAAAGCGCCGTAGACGTATTCGCGCGGCACCGCCTCGACCCGGCTGAACAGGTCGGCCGCGTCCTCGGAATCGGCGTACACGGTCGACAGCGAGCAGTTGCCCAGCAACACCGTCGTGACGCCGTGGCGCACCGACTCCCGCAGCCCGGGGTCCAGCAGCACCTCGGCGTCGTAGTGGGTGTGCACGTCGATGAAGCCCGGCACGATCCACTTGCCGGCCGCGTCGATCACCTCGGGGCAGCCGGTCTCATCCAGCGGCGTGCGGGACACGGTGGCCACCACGCCGTCGCGAATTCCAAGGCTGCGCGTCTGCGGCGCACGGCCGGTGCCGTCAAACCACAGTCCGTCGCGAATGATCACGTCGTAGGCCACGTTGCCTCCAAGCTGGTCGGGTGCCACGAACCGTAACATAGATAGCAAGTACTCGCGATCTTTTCGTCGGCCGTGTCCAGTCACAAGAAAATGCCTCGTCAACTCAGCGAGGGGGGTCGGGCACCGTAACACCGGGCGGCACGTCGCCGCTGCGGGTGGCCTGCGCTGGAGCCCGGAGCACCGCGCCCTGCTGGTCGCATTCGTTGCTTCGCACGGTGACGGTCAGTTCCCCGGCGAGCCCGCCTTGCGGGCGCGGCCGCAGCGACAGCACCTGCGTCGTGGCCTGCGTCCGCTCGGCGCCGTCCGGCGCGATGCAGGGGAACGTTCCGTCTTCCGGCCGCGACAGCCAACGACCATCGCGGAATTGCAGCACGACCGGCTGCGAGACCGTCGACTTCGCCTGCGTGTGGTCGTTGTCGTCCAGCGGCGCGCCGACGGCCGTGCAGGGGCCGGGCGCGCACGACGAGCGAAAGGCCCACCAGGTGGTCACGTCGGGCGGCTGGGGCTCGGGCGTGAAGTTGAACGTCTGCCGGCTGCGCTGCACCTCGAGGCGGTAGGTGCCGTCGAGCGGAATCGGGGGGGCCGGCGCGCTCACGGTCGGGTGGGCGGCCGGGGCGGCCGTCGCGTCGGTCTTGCGCTCGCCGACGAAGCCGGCGACGAGCAGCCCCCCGACGACCACCAGCGCCGCGGAGCCCAGCGCGATCCTGCGGCGGCGGTGCGTCCTCGGTGCGGTGGCCGGAGTCTTGGCCGCGTCGGGTGCGGGAGCCCCGGAATGATCCGCGACGAAGTCGTCGGGGCGGTCGGCCAGCGGGGCCGCCGCGGGCGGGACGGGGCAGGAGTAGGCCGGGTAATCGGCCACGAGGACGGCCTCGGGGCTGCGGTCGCGGCTGCGGGCGCCCGCCTGGTCGTTCAACGCCTCCGCGAATTCGCCGCAGGTCTCGAACCGGTCGCCGGCGCTGGTCGCGAGCGCGCGGGTGAACACGGCGTCCAGGCGTGCTAATTCCGGGCGCAGGTCGCTGAGCGCGGTGCCTGATGGCGGCGGCGCGCCGGCCAACAGGTGGAACGCGGTGGCGGCCAGCGCGTACTGGTCGGCGCGCCCGTCGGCGCCGTCGCCCGCCAGTTCGGGCGCGGCGTAGCCGGCCGTGCCGAGCCGGCCGCCTATGCCGAAGTCGGTCAACAGGGTCCGTTGCTCAGCCTCCACGCGGCCCGTCACCAAGACGTTGGCGGGCTTGACGTCGCGGTGCAGCAGTCCGCGTTTGTGCGCATAGTCGAGCGCGTCGGCGACGGCGGTCACGATGGACAGCACCTCGCCCACGGGCGAGACGGCCGGGAATCGATCGGAGATCAGCCGCGCGGCGTTGATGCCCTCGACGTACTCCATCGCGACGTACAGCTCGTCGTCGTACTCCCCGCGGTCGCGGACCTCGACGATGTTCGGGTGATAGAGGTTCGTCGCGATCGGGTTCTCCGCCCAAAACCTCCGGCGGAACTCGCCGTCCGCCGACAGCGCCGGCGTCAGGACCTTCAACGCCTGCCAGCGCGACGAACGGGGATTCTGGACAAGATAGACCGCACCAGTCGCTCCAGAACCCAGCCTCCGCGCGACCAAGTAACCGGCGAAGGTCGCGCCGCTGGCCAACGCCATCACGCAATCCTAGCCACGATCGCGGCGCCGCGCGCGCCTAGCGATGTGGCCGAAACACCTTGCCGCGCAATATCACCAGGTCCGGCCGGTTCAGCACGCCGGGGCCTTGTCTGGGGTCCTCGGAGTAACACAGCAGGTCGGCCGACGCCCCGTGATCCAGGCCGGGCCGGCCCAGCCAGCGACGGGCATCCCAGCACGCCGCGCCCAGCGCCTCGGTCGGGCTCATGCCGATGCCCTTGAGGGCCTCGACCTCGTCGGCGATCCGCCCGTGCGCGATCATGGTGCCCGCGTCGCTGCCGGCGTAGATCGGCACGCCCGCCTCGCGCGCCGCGGCCGTGCGCGCCGGGCACCGCGCGAGCAGGTCGCGCATGTGCGCGGCATAGGCCGGGTAGCGCGCCGCGGAGTCCGCGATGCCTTGGAAGTTCTCCAGGGTGTTGATCAGCGTGGGCACCAGCGCGGTTCCGTGCTCGAGCATCAGGGCAATGGTGTCGTCGGTGAGCCCGGTGCCGTGTTCGATGCAGTCGATGCCGGCGTTGATCAGGCCGGGCAGCGCGTCCTCGCTGAAGACGTGCGCGGTGACACGGGCGCCGTGAGCGTGCGCCGCGTCGATCGCGGCCTTGAGCACGTCGTCGGACCACAGCGGGGCGAGATCGCCGACGCCGCGGTCGATCCAGTCGCCGACGAGCTTGACCCAGCCGTCGCCGCGCTTCGCCTCCCGGGCCACCGCGTCCGGCAACTGGGATTCGTCCTCGAGTTCGTCGGCGAAGCCGCGCGAGTACCGCTTGGGCCTCGCCAGGTGCTTGCCGGCCCGGATGATGCGGGGCAGGTCGTCGCGCTCGTCGAGGCTGCGGGTGTCGGTCGGTGAGCCGGCGTCCCGCAACAGGAGCGCGCCGGCGTCGCGTTCGACCTCGGCCTGGCCGATGGCCTCCTCGAGCGGGATCTCGCCGTCGTCGCCGAGACCGACGTGACAGTGCGCGTCCACCAGGCCGGGCACGATCCAGCCGCCCTCAAAGACGGTGTCGGCGCCCGCGACCGGTTCGGCGCTGATGCGGCCGTCGACGACCCACAGCTCGACCTCGGTCTCGCCGGGCAGCTCCAGGCCCCGCAGGCGCATCCGCACGGCGCGGTTAGTTCTTGCCCGGGTTGCCGGGGAACTTGAGCTTGGACAGGTCGAAGTCGGCCAGTCCGGGGGGCAGCTCGTCGAGGCCCTTGGGCATCTGCGACAGGTCGGGGAAGCCGGCGGGCATGCCCTGCATGAGCGGGTTCCTGGCCTTGGGCGGCGTCGGGCCCCGTCCCCCCTTCTTGCCCTTCTTCCCCTTCGCGCCCTTGGCCTTTCGGGTCGCCGACTTGCGGCCCAGACCGGGGATGCCCATGCCGCCGAGCATCGACGACATCATCTTGCGGGCCTCGAAGAAGCGGTCGACCAGCTGATTGACCTCCGACACCGTCACGCCCGAGCCGTTGGCGATGCGAAGCCGCCGCGACGCGTTGATGATCTTCGGGTCGGCGCGCTCCTGCGGCGTCATCCCGCGAATGATGGCCTGCAGCCGGTCGAGTTGCTTGTCGTCGACCTCGGCGAGCGCGTCTTTCATCTGGCCGGCGCCGGGCAGCATGCCCAGCAGGTTGCCGATGGGACCCATCTTGCGGATGGCCAGCATCTGTTCGAGGAAGTCCTCCAGCGTCAGCTCGCCGGTGCCGATCTTGGCGGCCGCCTCCTCGGCGCGTTGCGCATCGAAGACCTGCTCGGCCTGCTCGATCAGCGTCAGCACGTCGCCCATGCCCAGGATGCGGCTGGCCATCCGGTCCGGGTGGAAGATGTCGAAGTCCTCGAGCTTCTCGCCGCTGGACGCGAAAAGGATTGGGACGCCGGTGACCTCCCGGACCGACAGGGCGGCGCCACCGCGGGCGTCACCGTCGAGCTTGGTCAGCACCACGCCGGTGAAGCCGACGCCCGCACCAAACGCCTCGGCGGTGGCGACGGCGTCCTGGCCGACCATGGCGTCGAGGACGAACAGCACCTCGTCGGGGTTGACGGCGTCGCGGATGGCCGCGGCCTGCGCCATCAGCTCGTCGTCGATGCCCAGCCGCCCCGCGGTGTCGACGATGACGACGTCGAAGTGCTTGGCGCGGGCCTCCGCGAGGCCGGCCGCGGCGACGGCGACCGGGTCACCGGGGCCGGACTCTGGGGAAGCTCCGGGATGCGGCGCGAACACCGGAACGCCGGCCCGCTCGCCGACGACCTGCAGCTGGTTCACGGCGGCCGGCCGCTGCAGGTCGCACGCCACCAGCAGCGGCGTGTGTCCCTGGCCGCGCAGCCAGGCGGCCAGCTTGCCGGCCAGCGTCGTCTTACCGGAGCCCTGCAGACCGGCGAGCATGATCACGGTCGGCGGCGTCTTCGCGAACGCCAGCTGGCGCGTCTCCCCGCCCAGGATGCCGATCAGTTCCTCGTTGACGATCTTGACGACCTGCTGCGCCGGGTTCAGCGCGCCGGAGACCTCGGACCCCTTGGCGCGCTCCTTGATCCGGCCCACGAACGCCCGCACCACGGGCAGCGACACATCCGCTTCCAGTAGCGCCAGCCGGATCTCGCGGGTGGTGGCCTCGATATCGGCGTCGGTCAGACGACCCTTGCCCCGCAGCCCCTGTAGGGCACCGGTCAATCGGTCGGACAGCGATTCAAACACCCCGCCAGCCTAGTGGTTGGAGCGATTGCCGAGCGTGCGGCACCGCAGGGGCTTGACGTCGCGACGCGAGCGAAGAAAAGTCGGCTCATGCTCGAGGTGATCGACAAGGGTGCGTGCACCGATGCCCACCCGGTGCCGCTGCTGTTCGTGCATGGCGGCTGGCATGGCGCGTGGTGCTGGGACGACGGTTTCCTGGACTTCTTCGCCGACGCGGGCTATCGCGCGGTCGCGATGAGCCTGCGCGGGCATGGCACCAGCCCCACCGACAAGCCGCTGCCGAAGGTGTGCATCGAGGACTACATCGACGACGTCCGTTCGGTGGCCGACGACCTGGGCGGCGCGCCGGTGCTGATCGGGCATTCCCTGGGCGGCTACACGATCCAGCGCTACCTGGAAGACCGAACGGCGCCGGCCGCGGTGCTGGTGGGCTCGCTGCCGCCGTCGGGCGTGCTCGGGGCGGCGCTGCGCGTCTGGCGCCGGCGGCCCTGGATGACCGTGCACTCGTTCAACGACCCCACGTTGGTCAAGTTCCTGCGCACGTCGGGCCTCGCCCGCGCCTACCTCTTCTGCAAAGACACGCCCGAGGACATCGTCCTGTCTTGCTGGCACCGCGCCGGGCCCGAGAGCATCCGCGCGGCGATGACCGACCCGATGTTCCGCCGGGTCAAAACGGACCGCGTCACCACCCCGATGCTGGTGCTCGGCGCCGTGCACGACGGCTTCGTCAGCGTCGGCGCGGTGCGCGCCACGGCGCGCGCCTACCGAACCGAGCCGGAGTTCTTCCCGATGGGTCACAACATGATGCTCGAGCCGGGATGGCCCGACGTCGCCAAGCGAATCCACAACTGGCTCGATGCTCGCGAGCTGGCGGGCAACGCCGGCTAGCGGCGATCGCAAGCGCGGCGTAGCCGGGCGCGGCGGGTCGCCGCAACCAAGGGACCAGTGCGTCGCTGCTGCGCCGAAAAGCGTTGGCATGCTACATTTCACACCCGCCATGGGCCGCGTCGACGCTGTCGGGACACGACCGGGACACGACAAGGCCATGCGCGCGAACCACGTCTGAGGGGAGCTGTGTCGATGCTGTTGGGCAGCGACACGGGTTCGCCGTTGCGCGGCTGGCAGCGCCGGGCGTTGGTGAAATATCTGGCCGCCCAGCCGCGCGATTTCCTGGCCGTCGCCACCCCGGGCTCCGGCAAGACGACCTTCGCGCTGCGGGTGGCGGCCGAGCTGCTCGGTCAACGCGCCGTCGACCAGGTCACCGTCGTGGTGCCCACCGAGCACCTCAAGGTGCAGTGGGCGCTGGCGGCGCAGCGACACGGCCTCGCCCTGGACCCGAGGTTCTCCAACACCAGCCCGCAAACCTCGCCGGAGTATCACGGCGTGATGGTCACCTACGCGCAGGTCGCCGCGCACCCGACGCTGCACCGCGTGCGCACCGAGCAGCGCAAGACCCTGGTCATCTTCGACGAGATCCATCATGGCGGTGACGCCAAGACCTGGGGCGAGGCCATCCGCGAGGCCTTCAGCGACGCGACGCGCCGGCTCGCTTTGACGGGCACGCCTTTTCGCAGCGACGACAGCCCCATCCCGTTCGTCACGTACACCTCCGGCCCCGACGGGGTGCTGCGGTCGCAGGCCGACCACACTTACGGCTACACCGAGGCCCTCGCCGACGGCGTGGTCCGGCCGGTGGTGTTCCTCGCCTATTCCGGGCAGGCCCGCTGGCGGGACAGCGCCGGCGAGGAGCACGCCGCGCGGCTGGGCGAGCCGCTGTCCGCCGAGCAGACCGCGCGCGCGTGGCGCACGGCGCTCGACCCCGCGGGCGAATGGATGCTCGCGGTGATCGCGGCCGCCGACGAGCGGCTGCGCCAGAAGCGGGCCCACGTGCCCGACGCCGGCGGCATGATCATCGCCTCCGATCGCACGGCGGCCCGCGCGTACGCCGCCCTGCTGACCAAGCTGACCTCGGAGCCGCCGACCGTCGTGCTGTCCGACGATCCCGGGTCGTCGGCGCGGATCACCGCATTCGCCGAGAGCACCAGCCGGTGGCTGGTCGCGGTGCGCATGGTCTCCGAGGGCGTCGACGTCCCCCGGCTTTCGGTCGGGATTTACGCCACCAGCGCCTCGACGCCGCTGTTCTTCGCCCAGGCCATCGGCCGGTTCGTGCGGTCGCGCCGGGCCGGTGAAACCGCCAGCATCTTCGTGCCGTCGGTGCCCAACCTGCTGCAGCTGGCCAGCGAGCTGGAGGCACAGCGCAACCACGTCCTCGGCCAACCGCACCGCGAGGACGCCGATCCCCTCGACGGTGACCCGGCCGTGCGGACGCAAACCGAAAAGCCGGAAACAGAAAAGGGTTTCACCTCGCTCGGCGCCGACGCCGAGCTGGACCAGGTCATCTTCGACGGGTCCTCGTTCGGCACCGCCGCCCCGGCCGGCAGCGAGGAGGAGGCCGACTACCTCGGCATCCCGGGGTTGCTCGACGCCGAGCAGATGCGCGCCCTGCTGCACCGGCGCCAGGACGAGCAGCTGGCCAAGCGGGCCGGCAACGCTAATGCACCGGCTCCGCTGCCGTCGATGCACGGCCAGCTGCGCGACCTGCGCCGCGAGCTCAACACGCTCGTCTCGGCGACGCACCACCGCACCGGCAAACCGCACGGCTGGATCCACAACGAACTGCGCCGTCGCTGCGGTGGCCCGCCGATCGCCGCGGCGACGCGCGAGCAGATCCAGGCCCGCATCCAAGCTTTGAGGCAGTTGAACTCGGAGCACTCCTGAGTTTCTGTGGGCGACTTATCCACAGTTGCGGTTTTATCCACAGATTGGTGTTCGGCCGGCCTGATTCGCACATTTGTTCGATAGATTTGGGGTGTGAGTTTCCTCAGCGCGGACGCGGCACGCGAGCGGATTAGCGCTGCTTTGGACGCGATCGACGCCGCGCACGTGGTGTTGCGGGAGACCTCGTCGGATCTGGTGGGCAACGACTTTCGTGTGGAGGTGGCCGAGCGGCTCGAGACCCAGCAGCGGACCAACCGGGGGTTGATGTATCGGTTCTTCGGTGAGATCGCCGAGC
>NZ_LQPV01000054.1:0-35626 GCF_002101935.1 Mycobacterium sp. IEC1808
CCGCCTCCCCCTCCATCGCCGGGCAACCCGCCGCTACGGCCCCCGTCTCCTCCATCTTGGGCGAGCCCGCCGGTGCCGAAGTCGGTGGAGGCAGCGCAGCAGGCATATCGGGACCTCATGCAGGCTATAGAACGCCACAATTCTTGGCGGCCTGATCCCACCAATTTGGAAGCGGTGAACGCCTACAACCAAGAAGCGTGGACCTATAATGCGTGGAAAGCGCAGCTCGAGAACCAATTGAAATCGTCGAATGCGGAATACACGCCCCCCAAGGACGCCGTACGCACGGACATACCGTCCTGGACACAACCTGCGCCTGAGCAGCCGCATCCGCCCGCCGGACAGACGCAAATACCGCAGAATGTGCAAAACACACTGAACCAAATAGATGCTGGAAAATGGCCCCAGTCTGCGAATGCTCCGGGGACAAGGGGCGGATGGCCCTTTGAAAACGACGGGAATCCCTTACCCACGACCGACGCGTCCGGCAAGCCGATCACCTATCAAGAGTGGGACGTCAACCCGAAGGCACCTGGCCAGGCCCGTGACGATGAGCGCATCGTCACCGGCAGTGACGGCTCGGCGTGGTATACCAATGATCACTACGGCACATTTCGTCGGATTCGTTAGCGGGGGCATATAACGTGAAGTTAGATGAATTCGTCTCGGGGACGGCAGGCCACGAGGCGTGCGTTGGTATCGTCGCTCCGTTGCCTTCGTCTTTGGCGCCCCCGATAGGAGTCGAGCTTCGAACAGTCGACGGCGCGACCATGGAAACGCTCGATGCCCTCTTTGACGGTTTCGCCAAAGCGTGGCACTTCCCGCCATGGTTCGGGCGTAATATGAATGCCTTTAATGATTTTATGCGCGATCTGGACAACATGATTAATACTGCGGAGGGTAAGCCACCCGCTCCTGGCTACCTGACCTATATTACTGATGCGCACTTGCTCCTTATTAAAGAGCCCGAAGCTTTTTCTTGGTTCGCTAAGAAAATCCCATTCTATCGAGACTACTATCGTGACGAAGCCGATCCGCCAGCTGCATTCGGCCTATTACTATCGGTTCCGACCAGTGAAGTCGACGCCATCCGCGAGCGCTGGTTAACAGTCGGCACCCAGGTCGCGATCGTTACCGTCTGAGCGTTGCGCTGATGCCTTGACGGACAACGACAATTCTCCCGGCCGGATTGCCTATCTTCGGCAACTAGCACTTGACTCGCTGACAAATTACAGCGGGGGATTCGCTGGACTCGAACGGGTCGATCGTGACCTGAAGTCGATAATTCGATCTCTCGAAGAAGTCGCGGATCCATCCTGGACCAGCTCATTGCTCCGACTGTGGGGCCAGCTCGAGATCATCTACGCATCGGCACTTGCGGAGGAACGTTTCCGTTTGACTCAAGACGAAGAGGCTTACTTGCACCGGATTGTCGCCAAGCTCAAAGCGGAGCTCGAGGGCTATGAGCTACCTTCAATCCACAACGGGGGCAATGGCTCTTGTCCGCTGGGACGCTGCTCGATCGCCCGTAATAAACGCCCCACCACACCGACTGCGGAACCGTTGCACGAGCACCACCGGTTGCCGCCGCGGTCAAGTTCGAGGTAGACGGTCAGAACAGCCGTCCCGCCGTCCTACTGACCGGCCTTACCCCCGGCGAACCACACGGCGGTCACTGCACGGGTCTGGGGCGGCGGAAAAACGCTGTCCGGCTGGCCGACTTCACCGACTTTGACCTTCCACACCGCCGATGAGCGGTCGATGCATGCCCCGGCTCCCTGGCTGGGCTGCCACAACACCGCGGTGTTGTCGCGGCCGCCGATGCCACAGCCATAGACGCCCACGTATCCGTCGGCACGTCCGCCCCAGGCGCCCCCGTTGCGGAGCAGGCAGCGGGTGCCGTCGTCGAGGGTCAGCGCGAACGGGTCCGGGGTGGCGTTCGGCTGCACGGGTGGCAGAGGACCGTCATAGCTGACCCGATGCAGGCGCTTGTCCCACGGATCGTCGACGCACAGCAGCGTTCCGGGCGTCGACGGCCAGCAGGTGCCGGCACCGGCCGCGGTCGGCGAACAGTAATAGACGTCGCTGGCCACCGCAGACGGCGACGGTGTCGTGCAGTCGGCGACGGTGAAGACGTTGCCTTCCCCGGGCACCTCCCGGTAGCCGTTGATCGGTTGGCCGCCGGGGCCGACGGCCATGACGGTGATCTGCTGCGTGGGTGGCGGGTCGGCGGCCGCCACGGGCAGCGACAACCCGGCGGCCGTGAGAGCGATCGTCAACAGGGCAATTCGCGACACCAGGTTCACCGCGCAAAACCTCCCGTCCGGCGGGGCCCCCTTTTTCGAAGCGTAGTTGTCCCGGCGCCGGTCCAGTACGGTGCGCTTATGCCCGATCGAAATCGCCGTTTTCTGCTCCGCGAACGCCCCACCGGCCGTATCGGCCCCGACACTTTCGAGTTGAGCGAGGATGCCGTGCCGGAGCTCGCCGACGGCGAGGCGCTGGTCCGCGTCGACTGGATATCGCTCGACCCGACAAACCGGATGTGGATCAACGACACCCCGACCTACCTGCCGCCGGTCGGCATCGGCGAGGTCATGCGCGCGGGCGGCCTCGGCGAGGTCGTCGCGTCGAAGAGTGCACGGTTCCCGGTCGGGCAGCGGGTGCAGGGACTCCTCGGCTGGCAGGAGTATGCGGTGCTGTCGGATTCGGCGCTGGTGATGCCGGTCGACGTCGCCGAGGGCATTTCGCCGAGCGCCTACCTGGGCGCGCTGGGCACGACGGGGCTGACCGCGTGGGTCGGCATCCGCGACATCGGCAGGCCCAAGCAAGGCGAGACGGTCGTGGTGTCGGCCGCGGCAGGCGCGGTGGGGTCGATCGCCGGGCAGCTCGCCAAGGTCGACGGCGCACGCGTCGTCGGCATCGCCGGCGGCCCCGAGAAGTGCGCCCTGCTCACCGAGCAGCTCGGCTTCGACGCGGCGGTCGACCACCGCGCCGACAACTGGGCCGCCCAGCTCGTCGCGGCGACGCCCGACGGCATCGACGTCGACTTCGAAAATGTCGGCGGCGACATCATGGACGCCGTGTTCGCGCGCCTCAACATCGGTGCCCGCGTTGCGCTTTGCGGTCTGATCTCCGGCTACAACGCGGCCGATCCGCCGCCGGGACCCCGCGCGTTCGGCAACCTGCTCGTCCAGCGCGCGACGCTGCAGGGCTTCATCGTCCTCGACCACCTGGGGCGCGCGGCGGAGGCGGCCACCGAGATCGCCGGCCTGATCGCCGACGGCAAACTCACCCCGCTCGAGACGGTCGTCGAGGGCTTCGAGCAGCTGCCGACGGCGATCAACATGCTCTTCGACGGCAAGAACGTCGGCAAGCTCGTCGTGAAGCTGTCGGACTAGATACATGTTTCGCATGACGGTCCAGGACGTCTTCGTGATCCGCGGTCGCGGCGCGGTGGCCACCGGCCGCGTGGAGTACGGGGAGCTGCGCGTCGGCGATCAGGTGAAGATCAACGACGGGCCGACGGTCCGCGTGGACGCTATCGAGGCTTTTCGCAAGAAAATCGACACCGCGACAACCGGTGACAACGTCGGATTGCTTTTCAAATCGCTTGACAAGAACGATCTTGCGGCCGGGGACGTAATCGCCTCGTCAGACGTCTTTTTGGCATAAGCGGGGCCAAATCACAACGGTCGCGGGCCGCCGCCCTCGGCTCTAATGTTCTCGCCATGACATCCGCCGTCCCGCAACTGCGCCGGGGTCTCGCCAACCGTCACATCCAATTGATCGCGATCGGCGGGGCGATCGGCACCGGGCTTTTCATGGGGAGCGGAAAAACGATCTCGCTGGCCGGCCCGGCGGTGCTGCTGGTGTACGGAATCATCGGGTTCTTCGTATTCTTCGTGCTGCGCGCGATGGGCGAACTGCTGCTGTCGAACCTGAACTACAAGTCGTTCGTCGATTTCGCCGCCGACCTATTGGGGCCCGCGGCGGGCTTTTTCGTCGGCTGGTCGTATTGGTTCGCCTGGATTGTCACGGGCATCGCCGAGATCGTTGCGATCGCCGGCTATGCGAGGTTCTGGTGGCCCGACGTGCCGTTGTGGCTGCCGCCGCTGGTGACCGGCTGCGTGATCCTGGTGTTGAACTTGTCCAGCGTGCGCAACTTCGGGGAGATGGAGTTCTGGTTCGCGTTGATCAAGGTCGCGGCGATCGGGTGCCTCATCGTCGTTGGCATCGTGCTGGTGGCGACGGATTTCGTTTCGCCGCAAGGCAATCGGGCGACGGTCGAGAACCTGTGGAACGACGGCGGGTTCTTCGCGACGGGGTTCATGGGCGTGGTCGGCGGGTTTCAGATCGCGTTCTTCGCGTTCGTCGGTGTGGAACTCGTCGGCGCCGCGGCGGCCGAAACGGCGGATCCGCGCCGCACCCTTCCCCGCGCCATCAACGCGGTTCCCATTCGGGTGGCGATCTTCTACATCGGTGCGTTGCTGGCGATCCTCACCGTCGTCCCGTGGCGGCACTTCGCCGGCGGCCAGTCCCCGTTCGTGACGATGTTCGCGCTGGCGGGACTCGGCGCCGCGGCGTCGATCGTCAACTTCGTGGTGACCACGGCGGCCGCCTCGTCGGCCAACTCCGGCGTCTTCTCCACCGGTCGCATGCTGTTCGGCCTGGCCGACAACGGAAGCGCCCCGTTGCCCTTTCGGCGCCTGAACCGTCGCGGCGTGCCGTCGGTCGCCCTCTTTCTCACCGCGGCGCTGCTCCTGACCTCCATCCCGCTGCTCTACGTCGGCGGTTCGGTCATGGGCGCGTTCACATTGGTGACCACGGTCGCGTCGCTGTTGTTCATGTTCGTGTGGGCGGTGATCGTCGTCAGCTACCTCGTCTACCGGCGCCGGCACCCGCGACGGCATGCCGACTCGTCCTACAAGATGCCCGTCGGCGCCGCGATGTGCTGGGCCATCCTGGGTTTTTTCGCGTTTGTGATCTGGACGTTGTGCACCGAACGTGAGACCGCGATCGCCCTGGTGTGGTTTCCGCTCTGGTTCGTGGTGCTCGCCGCCGGCTGGCTGGTGGTGCGACGCCGGCCCGGGCGCGCCGAGACGTATCGCCGGTTCCAGGCCGAGATGAACAAGCCCGTCGGCGAAACGGCGGAGCCCGCGCCCGCCGCCTGACGCCCGGCGTTCTTGGGATCGGTAGCGAATCGCGGCCTCTGTACTTATGCCAACGACGACGCCAACCCGGCGGCGCCACCTGAAAGGAAGTCAGAAATGAAGCTTGTTCCCGCCGCGCTCGAACAGCAGATCAACCGCGTCGACCGTCAGCGCAGCCTGTACATCGGGATCGGCAACGCGTTGGTTGCCCTCTGGTGCCTGTACCGCGTGTTCTGGGGGCTCTACCTCGCGATGACGTTCAGTTGGGTCACCGGGGCGATGATTCCTCAGGTGCTGCTCTGGGGCGTGATCGGTGTCATCGCGGGGGTCGTCGCCTTCGGGTTCCTGACCCGCTACTTCAGGGAGTCGTGACTCGCACACTGCGGTCGAAAAGTCCCGAACCCGCTTGGGGTTCGGGACTTTTCCCGTCGTGGGCTCTGTCAGCGGATCTGCTGGATGCGGATCAGGTTCCCGGCGGGATCGCGCACCGCGCAGTCGCGCAGCCCGTACGGCTGTTCGGTTGGCTCCTGGACGATTTCGGCGTCGGCGGCCTGCAGCCGCTCGAACGCGCCGTCGAGGTCCTTGGTGGCCAGCATGAGCATGGCGTAGGTCCCCTTGGCCATCATCTCGGCGATGGTGCGCCGCTCGTCGTCGGTGATGCCCGGGTTGGCGGCGGGCGGGCTCAGCACGATGGACGTGTCCGGCTGGTTCGGCGGCCCGACCGTGATCCAGCGCATCTTGCCCTGGCCGACGTCGAGTCGAACCTCGAAGCCGAGGGTGTCCCGATAGAAGGCCAGCGAGGCCTCCGGGTCGTCGTGCGGAAGCATGCTCGAATGAATCGTGATGTCCATGGCGTCAGGTTAGGTTCGGCCGCGTCAGGGGCGCTTCTCGATTCCTGATCGGTCTGCTGACTTGCTTCGCGACGCACGGCGCCATCCCCGCCGTTGCGTCGGCCGCATGCCTGCGAAACACGCTGGGCGGCATGCCGACCAGCTCCGTGAAGCGGGTGCTGAAGGTGCCCAGCGACGAACAGCCGACCGAGAAGCAGACCTCGGTGACGCTGAGGTCGCCGCGGCGCAGCAGCGCCATCGCACGCTCGATGCGCCTCGTCATCAGGTACGAGTACGGCGATTCGCCGTAAGCGCGCCGAAATTCGCGACTGAGGTGCCCGGCGGACATGTGCACCCCGCGCGCGAGCGCCTCGACGTCCAGTGGCTGCGCGTAGTCGCGGTCGATGTGATCGCGGACGCGACGCAGCAGCGCGAGGTCGCGCAGCCGCTGCTCGGCGGAGCTACCGGTCACCCAGCCGATACTGCCACGCGGCCAGGCAGTTACGGCGTCGTCGCCCGGTGCCACGCCAGCGGGTTGAGCCCGCGATATGGATCGCCGTCGCGCAGCCGCCGCAGGTCACTCAGGATGTTCTCCAGCGCCCGTTGCGTCTGGTCCTTGACGATGTCCACCCACTCCTGGTCCGTGACGCCCAGCGGCCTGCTCGTGTCGATCGGCGAACCGAACCGGAGATACATGCGCTGGGGCCGGGGAATCAGGGTTGGCCCGATCCCCCGCATCAATGGCATCGCCATGTCCGCGCGCCCGTTCAGCCTGCGGCCCAACGCCGCACTGAACCGCCCGTAGGCGCTGTCGCGCGTGGTCAGGCTGCGATAGACGTCGTCGCCGCCGACGAGACCGGCCGGCACGATCGGGTAGCCGTTCTCTATCGACAGCCGCGCGAATCCCGCGCGTCCCTGCCAGCGCAGCCGGTATTCCTCGCCCTTGAACTTGGCGATCTCGCGGCCGCCGCCGGGGAACACGAGGATGGTCTCGTCGTTTCGCATCAGTTGGCGCGCGGTCTCCGGTGCGCCGACCACGGCGCCATACGCCGCGATCAGGTCGCCGGGCAGCCCCCGCATGCGCCCGAAACCCCGTTCGGCCAGCGGCCGCACCCGGGTCCCGATGGTGCGCCGCACCGTATCGGACATCAAGAAGACCTCGGAGCCGAACTGAGTGTGGTTGCCCACCAACAGAAATCGCCCGTCCGCGGGCAGGCGTTCGACACCGTCGACGTAGGGCCGGGAAAGGTCGATTACGGGGCGCAGTCGGTCGCTCACCTCGTCGAGGGCTCGACGCAATGTCTGCACCCGCGCGCTTGGCTTCGTGATCGCGGAGAGGTCGGTGTTGTCAGCCACGGTCGTCCGCTTGCGGGCGGGAGAACACGACGGTGAGTGACGGCGGGCCGAACCGGGTCGGGCTGGGCAGCATCTCGATGCTCATCCGTGGGTCGGCGGCGCGGCCTAGCGCCCGCATCGCCGACGGGCTGTAGGCACGCAGCGCGCTGATGTACCCGTCGTGCAGCCCGGGCTGGATCGACGACCACGGCATCAGCACCAGATTCAGGGGCAGCGCGAAAACGGGAAACAGCATCGTGGCCAGCGGGCTCTGCCGTTTGAGGTCGATGACGAGGAACCGCTTGGCCACGCGGGTGGCCTCGGCGATGGAGCGGGTCGCGACCGCCGGCGGGAGGTGGTGGAACGCCAGCGCGAACACGACGAGGTCGTAGCTGCCGTCGGCGGCGTCGATAGCCGTCGCGTCCACCACCTGGGTGCGCGCCCGCGGGTGCTGCCCCAGCTCCCCCGCGGCGATGTTGGCCACCGAATTCGGGTTCACGTCGCTGACGGTGACGGTGGCGGTCGGGTGGAGCTTGAGAATCTGCGCCGAGAGCTTTCCGTGGCCGGCGCCGATTTCCAGGATGCGCGGGTTGGGGATGTCGGCGACAACGCTGAGCGCCGTGCGCGCGTACTTCTCGTGTTGCTTGGTCAGCGTGCCGACCCGGTCGAGCATGCCGATGACCTTCTGCTTGACCTCGTCGGCCACGTCGTCGCGGTCCAGGTACTCGAGCGCGTCGGTTTGAAATCGGCGATCCAGCCAGGACGCGCCGGGGCCGCCCCTCGGCATCGTCGCGATCGCCTGGTCCAGCGTGTGTGTCGTCACCATCACGGCTCTCCTTCTCATTTCGTCAGCCCGTTCTTGAGCCACCATAACAAACGAACCAGTTCGTCTGCTTATGATGTTCCTGTGAGATCGAAGACAGAGCTCCGCGGTGAAATACTCGCGGCGGCCCGCGCGGAGTTCGCTCAGTACGGCTTGGCGGGTGCGCGCATCGACCGCATTGCGCGCGCCGCCAGCGCGAGCAAGGAACGGCTGTACGCGCATTTCGGCGACAAGGAGACCCTGTTTCGCGACGTGGTCGCCACCGACGGCGCGGAGTTTTTCCGGGCCGTGGAGCTGCGCCCCGACGCGGTGCCCGAGTTCGTCGGCGGCATCTTCGACCTGGCGCAGAGCCGGCCCGAGCACGACCGCATGATCACGTGGGCCCGGCTGGAAGGCTTCCCGCTGGACATCCCGGAATTCGACGAGGAGCACCCGCCCGAGCGGGCCATCGCCGCGCTGGAGCAGGCGCAGGCCGACGGCCATGTCGACCCGGCGTGGGACCCGCAGCAGCTGCTGGTTCTCCTCTTTGCGATCGCCCTGGCGTGGGCGCACTGGCCCGACCCTGCGGCGGCCACCACCGACAAGGCGGTTATCGCCAGCCGGCGCGCCGCCGCCGTCGAGGCGGCGGCGCGCATCGTCAATCGGCGAAAGTGAACGGCGCAACGCAAAGCGCGTAGTGTCCCAGGCCATGGCCGATGAGATCCGTTTCGTCGAAGCCAACGGGCTGAGATTCGCCTACCTGGAGGACGGCTCGGGGCCGCTCGTCCTGTTGCTGCACGGGTTCCCGGACACCCCGCACACCTGGGACGATCTGCGCCCGCGGCTGGCCGCGCAGGGCTATCGCGCGGTCAGCCCGTATATGCGCGGATACCATCCCAGCGCGATCCCTGCCCGCGACGCCGACCAAGAAACGTTGGCGCGCGATCCACTCGCGCTGATCGAAGCGCTCGGCGCCCACGAGGCCGTCGTCGTCGGGCATGACTGGGGAGCCTCGGCCGCCTACGGCGCCGCCGCGCTCGGACCGGATCGGGTCAAAAAGCTGTTCGTCGTTGGCATTCCGCACCCGGCGGCGCTCAAGCCGACGCTCAAGAAACTCTGGGGCGTCCGTCACTTCGCGGCGTACAAGTTGCCCGGCGCACCGAAGCGCTTCGCGCGCAACGACTTTGCGGCGCTGCCCGCCATTTGCCGGCGCTGGTCGCCGACCTGGAATCCGGATCCGCACGAGTTCGATGCCGTCCGCGCCAGCTTCGCAAACCCGGCGAGCCTGAACGCGGCGTTCGGCTACTACCGCAAGCTCTCCCCCGTCCCCAGCGCATCACTGAAGGCGAAGATCAGGGTCCCTACGGTTGTCTTCGCGGGGCTCGACGACCCGGTCGCTGAGCCGTCCGACTACCGCGGCGCCGCGCGCATGTTCGAAAACGAGTACGTCGTGGAGGAGGTCCCCGGCGGGCATTTCATGCACCGGGAGCATCCCGGGACCTTCGCCGAACGGCTCTTGGCCCACCTGTGATTGGGGCCTACCGGGGCTAGGCGTCGACCAGCTCGGGGTGGAACTTCGCGGCCAGGCGGCGCATCCCGTCCTGCCAGTCGACCGTCGTGCCGCCGATGAGCTCGTGCATGCGGGTCAGGTCGGTGGGGTTGCCGCGCAACGCGTGCGCGTCCTCGGTGAAGACGGGCTCCTTGCCGACGAGGGAGCCGAGGTAGCCACACCACTCCTGCAGGCTGACGGTTTGGTCGCCGCACCAGTTGACCGTGGTCGCCGGGACCGACGCCGCGTCGAGCAGCTTCGGCAGCGTCGCGATGATGTCGTCCTCGTGGATCGGGTTGTATTGCGCCGGCCCGCCGGGCGGGACCGGGATCGGGATGCCGGCCAGCATCATCTCCATGTGGTAGTACGGCCACCCGCCGTTGTTCCCGTACGGGACGTTGAGGCGGGCGATGACGGTGGGCACGTCGAGGATGCGCGCCATAGACCGGGCGACGACCTCCCCCGCGACCTTGGAAATCGAGTAGGTCGGGAACAGAAACTTGTGGTTGTCGCCCAAGGCGGACCGCTCGGTGCGCGGTTCGTCACCGGGCGGGTCGTACACGGCGGCCGAGGAGCAGTGCAGGAAGGCCTTCGCCCCCTGGCAGTGCGCCATCAGCAGCCCGACCGACTCGGCGTTGGCGCCGAGGTCGGTGTCCCAGTCCCCGCTCTTGGCCACCGCCAGGTTGAGGACGTACTCGAAATCGGTTGGGAGACGGGTGAAGTCCCCGGCCGCCAGGTCGACCGTCTCGCACCGGACACCGGCCTTCTCGAGGCCTTCCCGCGCCGCGGGATTGGTGAAGCGGGCGACGCCCCACACCTCGTTGTCCGGCGCGAGCGCCAGGGCGATGGGAGTGGCCAGTTGACCGGTCGGGCCGGTGATCAGGATCTTGGATCCGCGCATGCGCTGATAGTAGAAAGGGCCGACGGTCCCGCCGCCGCCGGGTGCTGAACAGCGCCGACGGATCGTTGGATGACCAGTTCCCGAAGAACCTGCACAGCAGCGTGGCCTAGCGGACCCCGTAGTCAACGGCTGCCGACGCTGCCTCGGAAAGGCTTGTGGCAGTGGGCCCGCCGTGGCCGGGATAAACGACGGCAGCCTCTAGCCGGGTCATCTTCTGCAGGGACGCCAGGGCCTGCGCTCCATCGTGGGTGATGCCGCGGCAGATTGCGCAGGGACCGCGGTGGTGCCCGACGGCGTCATGGGTCACCAGCGCGTCGCCGGTGAAGGCTCCCGTCCCGCCCGGGAGCAGGTAGATGCTGCTGCCGGGGGTGTGTCCCGGGGTGTGGAAGGCGTGCAGCCGGCCGGGAACGTCGAGTTCACCGTCTGAGGTGATGGTGCTGACTTCGGCGACGCCCTGGGTTTTCAGCGCTCCCATCCTCGCGAAGTGCAGTGGAGCCCGGATCGCCGAGGGATGGCGCAGCAGGTACGGCAATACCGGGCGCTCCGATGGCGTGTACGTCCGGACCTCCCGGGGTCGGGCGGCAAGCGACGCGTCGGCGTGGTGGACCCAGATGCGCGCGCCGGTGACGCGCTGTATGCGGGCCGCCAATCCGAGGTGGTCGAAATGCGCGTGGGTCAAGACGATTGCGCTGATGTGCTCGATGCCGCAGCCGGCCGCGTTGAGGGTGGCGACGAGGTGCTGCCAATGCCTGGGGACCCCGGCGTCAACGAGTGTCACCCAGCCGTCCTCCGCGACGGCCCAGAAGTTGACGTGCCGGTCGCCGAGCCGATGAACGGTGACGGCGCCGGCGGTCACTCGACGGCCTCGCCGGTCTTCACCCAGACCTGTTGAGGCGTCGCGTCGGTGACCTCCATCGAAGTCGCGTCGAACACGACCGTCGGCCCGAAGAGGCTGACCGGTGTCCATGCGCCGGCGATCGCGGCTCGGTCACTGGCCAGGATGCGGATCGCGGTCTCGGTGACGATGGCAGCCGAAACCTCGTTGCCGTTGCCCATCCGGGCCTGTCGGCCGCGCCGGCGCCCGTCCGGCCACCGCGCTTCGACGTAGACGTAGGAGTCGCCGCCGGCATCCGCGAGGTCGCCCGGGACCGCGAAGAACCCTGTCACGTTGCGCGCGTTGCTCACTCGCTGCGCCACGGCGACGTCGGCGGTTGGCGCGGGCAAGACCTGACGGTTCCGGCCGCCCAAGTTAACCTCGGCCATGCCGGAACCAAACGGCGCGGTGCGCAAGTCGCCGTCCTCCAGCCAGATCGCACCGCGGGCCATGGCGTCGGCGAACGTGGCCTGCAATCCGGGGCTGAGCACCTCGCCCGCCGGGGCGGTGATCAGCCGAACATCGGTGGGTGGTTGGCTCACGCCGGTGACGACCTCGGCAAGCAGAGCTTCCGCCACCGTCGGGCCCATGCCGACCGCGGTCAGTATCGGGATGTGCCGTTGCCGCGCTTGTGAATCGAGAGACAGAAGCTGTTGCACGGCGTCGTGCTCATTCGCGATTTCCAGGTAGGGAACCGATTGCTCGAGGCACGCCTGGCGTATCGGTTCCGCGTGCGTGCTGAACGGTCCGACCGTGTTGACGACGAGGGCGAGGGAGTCCGGAAGTGGCCCCGGATCGAGGAGGTCGCCGGGCAGCACCCGCGAACCGGGCAGCGATCCGGCCATCTCGTCGAGGCGGGTGCGGTCGCGGGCCGCCAGCGTCAGCGCCAGGCCGTGGTCGTGCAGGCGGCGCGCGATGTTGCGCCCGGAAACACCGGTCGCCCCGAGCAGGAGAACGTTGTCCGCGCTCATGCTGCCGCGCCGTTCGCGAGGTAGCAGCGCACTTGGGCCGCGGCATCGGTGTGCTGGCGCGGCGTGCCGTCGCCGTCACCGAAGTGGGCATGGTCGTAAACCAGCGTGGCGATGCCCGCCTCGGCCAGGGCGGCCGATTGCGGCCGCAACCAATCCTTGAGGCCGCCAAAGCCATGCGCCATCACCACCGCCGGCGCTTTGTCCGCTGTGTCGGGGCGCTGCAACCATCCCCGCAGCATCGATCCTCGGCTGGCGAACTCAACGGTTTCGAGCATCAGAACCCTCAATTCATGTCACGTCAATTAATGACATATCACTAATGATGGGTCATTGATACGCTTGGTCGCCAGCAAGTGTCAAGAGGGGATATCGACGTCATGAAGCAAACGGTGCGGCAAACTCACCGGGTACCGTCGAGGCCGGCCCCGGACCTCGACCGCATCCGCTACCTCATCCTCGGCGCCCAGCGAGAGGGCAGCCGGATGATGGCCGCCAGCTTGCGGGAGACCGGACTGACGCCGGCCCAAGCCGAAGTCCTCGAGGTGGTGAAGCAGCATGGCCCGCTCACACTGGCCGAGCTTGGGAAGCGGTTGGTCTGTGAAACGGGAAGTCCCAGCCGCCTTGTCGACACCCTCGTGCAACGCGGCTTCATCTCACGGGAGCGCGGCGAAGAAGACAGGCGCACCGTGACATTGACGTTGACCGCGTTGGGCGATGAGACCGTCGACGAGGTGGTCAAGCATGGCGGTCTGCGGGACCACATCGCCGCGCATCTGACCCCTCACGAGGTCGGCGATCTGGCAAACCTGCTGCGCAAGCTGCTCTCCGCGACCCGGACGGGCGAAGCCTTGGCGTTGCGATTCCCCGCCGGTGGCGCCGGGTAGGCCGGTGCGAAAACGCCCTGCTTGGCGTGCCGCTGCATTTGGTGCGCGGTGGCACCCGATGTGGCCCTTAGAATTTGGTGGGAAGCCCGCCGCGACAGGAGCAGCGCAGATGGATTCGATGTCGATCGACCCGGCCGCTGCCGCGATCGGATCGCGATTGGTCGAAGTCGCCGGCCGCGGCCTGGCGTCCGGCGCGACGGCGTCGCCCTCGTTGATCGCGCTGGCTCCGGCTGGCGCGGAAGAGGTTTCGATGCAGGCGGCCACGGCGTTCGCCGCCGAGGCGCAGGCGATGCTGGCCCTGAACGCCGCCGCTCAGGAGGAACTCGCCCGGGCCGGCGCGGCGCTGACGGAGATCGCCCGGACGTATAGCCAGGTTGACGGGGAGGCCGCCGGCGCCTTGATGGCGGACGGCGCTCGATTCGCCGGGCAGGCATTCGCGGCCGGAGACACGGCCGCGACCGAGGTGGCCACCCGCGGACCGCTGATGGCCAATCTGGTCGGGGGCATCGCGGCGTCGAACCCGCCGTCGTCCGTGCTGCCGGCCGCCGCGAACGCCGCCTCCACGGTGCTGGGCGCGGGAGCGGCGCCGCTGGGCTCGATTGGCTCGATCGCATCGGCGGGCGGCGCCGCCGGGACGGCGCCGGCATCGTCCGCCGTGCCGGGGCTCGCGTCGTCGGTCAACGAGGATCAGGACGAGAGCGAGACCGGCGAGCCCGGCGAGCCGCAACCGGGCGAGCGCTTGCTATAGCCCCGGCTGGTCGTCGATGATGCCCAGCCAGATCTGCGCCACGTCGATGGCCACCTTCTCGCTGATGAAGGCGTGCTGGGTTCCGGTGTAGATGTCCCGGAAGGCGCGCTCCAGGCGGCTGCCCTCCCGGATCGAGCTGGTTCCCGCCACCAGGTGCGCCCACTCGGCACAGCCTCGGGCCGTGTCGGTCGCGTAGACGGCGGCCACCCGCATGTCGGCCCGCAGGGCCGGCGTCAGGTCGTCGCCGGCGGCGACGGCGGCCTCGGCGGTGGTGAACGCGTCGAGCACCAGCAGGCGGGCGGCGCGCCAGGCCGCCCGGTGGTGGGCCAGGCCCTTCTGGAACGTCGGGCGACTGGCCAGCGACGCCATGTCGCTCATCCGGAACTTCGTGGCGGCGAGTTCCTGGACGTCGTCGAGCATGCTCTTGGCGACCCCCAGCGCCCACGAGGCGTGACCCGCGGCGGTGACCGGCATCAGGCCCATGCGGGTGGCCGGCGACGTGCCCCGGTACGGCTGCCGCACGAACAGTTCGAACGTGCGGCTGTCGGGCACGAACACGTCCTGGGCGCTGTAGTCGTAGGACCCGGTTCCCTTGAGCCCCTGCACGTACCAGCCGTCGTTGAAGCTGATCTGGTCGCGCGGGATGACGGCGACGCGCATCTCCGGGAAGCCTTCGCTGATCCAACGCATTTCGCCGTTGTCCATCGGGAAAAACCCGGCCGCGATGTACTGCGAGTGGCCGATGCCCGAGCCGAAATTCCACGAGCCGCTCACCGTGTAGCCGCCGTCGACGACGGTCCCCTGCCCGTTGGGGAAGAACTGGCCGCCCAGGGTGACGTGGTTGTCGTTGGCCGTGAACACCTCGGCGAAGCCCTCGTCGGGCAGGTACGCCGCGGCGGCGAACGACGATGGCAGGTTGGCGATGCCGATCCATCCGAATGACCCGTCCTGCCAACCCATTTCGATCCAGGTTTCGATCATCGCGGCAAACGATGGTTCGACCCCGCCGGCCTCGACGGGGTTGAACGAGGACATCAGCCCGCTCGCCCACATCTCGTCGACGATCGCCGGGGTGAGCGTGCGCGCCCGCTCGGACTCGGCGGCTTCGGCCTGCACGAGCTCGCGCATGCCGCGGGCCAGCGAGACCACCCGATCGTCCGTGTCGGCTATCGACGTCATTGTCGTTTCCCATCATCGGTTGGTGAAAACTGATACCGGTGACCGTAGTTAATACCATTGCTGCGCCTTTCCGGGCGGGCAGTCAGGAATTAGTGTGCGCTGACGGCTTTTCGCGTGTATCCAGGGCGGCTCGCCCGGCGTGTCGCCGCCCTGAGCGCACACTCAACGCCCAGGACTCACGCTCAACGCGGTACCACTACCGTGGCTTTGTGCGGTGGATCGTCGACGGCATGAACGTGATCGGGAGTCGTCCCGACGGGTGGTGGAAGGACCGCGGCGCGGCCATGGTCACTCTGGTGGAACGGCTCGACCGATGGGCAGGGGCCCAAGGAGAGGACGTGACCGTGGTGTTCGAGCGACCGCCGGCGATCGCGATCACCTCGTCGGTGATCGAGGTGGCGCATGCCCCGAAGGCGGGCGCGAACTCGGCCGACGACCAGATTGTCCGGCTGGTGCAGGCTGCCGCCCGGCCGGAGGAGATTCGGGTGGTGACGTCGGACAAGGGGCTCGCCGATCGCGTCGGCGCCCTCGGTGCCTCCGTCCAACCCGCGGCGATTTTCCGCGACCTGATCGACCCGCGCGGCTGATGGCGGCCCAGGGCGGTGTCCCCGGACCGAACCGGGTCTGCGAGCTCGCGCGGATCGAGGTCCCGATCATCCAGGCGCCGATGACCTACATCGCCGGTGCCCAGCTGGCCGCCGCGGTCTCCAACGCCGGCGCGCTGGGCATCATCGAGACCACCTCCGAGGAGGGCCGCGCCGACGTCCGACGGGTCCGCGAGCTCACCGACCGTTCGGTGGGCGCCAACATCGCGCTGCTGTTCAACCGCGACCCGGCCGTGGTGGATCTCCTGGTCGCCAACGACATCCGGTTCGTCACCACGTCGGCGGGCGATCCGGCGCTGTTCACGGATCGGCTCCACGACGTGGGCATCACCGTGTTCCACGTGGTGGGCACGCTGGCTGCCGCCCGCAAGGCCGTCGGCGCCGGCGTGGACGGGCTGGTGGTCGAGGGCGTCGAGGGCGGCGGGTTCAAGAACCGATTCGGCGCCTCCACGATGGTGCTGCTGCCTTTGGTCGCGGCCCACGTCGACGTGCCCATCGTGGCCGCGGGTGGGATCTGCGACGCCCGATCCATGGCCGCCGCAATGGTTCTCGGCGCCGACGGCGTGCAGATGGGCACCCGGCTGATGGCCTCGGCGGAGTCGCCCGTGCACGTCAACCTCAAGCAGGCGGTCGTGCGCGCCGACGACACCGCGACCGTGCTGCTGCCGCTCGACGGCAAACGGATGATGCGGGTGATCCGCACCGCGGCCGCCGAAAAGATCGACTCGTCAACATCTTTGGGGGAAGGCGGGGCGGCGCTGCAACGCGTGCAGCGGCTCTACTTCGACGGCGACATGGACGCCAGCGTCGCCAACACCGGTCAGGTGGCCGGCCGGATCGAGGACATCGCGCCGGCCGCCGACATCATCAAGCAGATGTGGACGGGGTGCCGCCAGGTCCTGGCCGCCACCGCCGATCGGCTGGGACCGGTTACGACGGACGGCTCCTGACGTCGAACTCGACCCGCTCGCCGTCGACCTTGGTGATACGCATGCGTGCGGTGTACTGCTTGCCCTCCGGGCCGGTGAAGTGGCAGTCGAACTCCTGGCCCACCTTGGCCTCCACGCCCGACGGGCAGTGCACGTCAGTCGGGTGAAAGCCGGTCTGGCTGGAGACGACGTCGACGACGGATTGCGCCGCCCCGTCGGGCTTGACCGTCGACTTCGCGTGACACGCGGTCAGCAGGACCGCCGTCGCGAGCATCCCCGCCGCGGCCCGCTGGGCAAGTTTGGTCATTGCGCAGCCGCCATTCCACCGGTTGACGATCGTGATCGGATCGTCAGGCTAACACGCAATGACCGTGATTCCGGCGCTACGGCAGTTCAGAGCCGTGCGCCGTGTTGCGCTGCAAACAGCCGGCGTCAGCCGACCGCGGCCAGCGCCGCGTCGTAGTCGGGCTCCTGCGCGATCTCCGGAACCAGCTCGGTGTAGGCGACATTGCCGTCGGCGCCGATCACGACCACCGCGCGCGCGAGCAGCCCGGCCATCGGGCCGTCGACGATGCTGACGCCGTAGTCCTTGCCGAAGTTGTCCCGGAACGCCGAGCCCGTCTTGACGTTCTCGATGCCTTCGGCGCCGCAGAACCGCGCCTGCGCGAACGGCAGGTCGTTCGAGACGCACAGCACCGACGCGCCGGTCGCGGCGGCGCGCTCGTTGAACTTCCTCACGCTGGTCGCGCACACCGGGGTGTCGATGGACGGAAAGATGTTCAGCACCACGGGCTTACCGCTGTACTGGTCGTTGCTGATCGCGCCCAGGTCGGTGCCGGTCAAATTGAAGGCCGGGGCCGACGATCCGACGGCCGGCAGCTCGCCGACGGTGTTGATCGGGTTTCCACGCAAGGTTATCTGTGCCATGCGCACAGTCTGCCAAGGCCGGTGCGGCCGCCTCGGGTCAGGTCCGCATGTCCTAATTCGTGGGGTATGGGGCGTAGACGCCATAGCGGGTTCGGGCCGAGACTGAAACCATGGCTCGCAAGGTGGTGATCGTCGGCTTCCCCGGCGTTCAGGCCCTGGACGTCGTGGGACCCCACGACGTGTTTACCGGGGCGTCGCTGCTGACCGACGGCGGGTACGACGTCGCCATGGCGTCGGTGGACGGCCAGCCGGTCACGACCGCCACCAGCCTGGCCTTCCTCACAACGCGGCTGCCCGACCCGAGCGAACCGATCGACACGGTCGTGCTGCCCGGCGGCGGCGGGGTCGACGCGGCGCGATCCGATCCCGAGCTGGTGGGCTGGATCAAACGGGTGACGGGAAACGCCCGCCGCGTCGTCACCGTCTGCACCGGCGCGTTCCTCGCCGC
Organism: Mycobacterium sp. IEC1808; assembly: GCF_002101935.1. Classification (NCBI taxonomy): domain Bacteria; kingdom Bacillati; phylum Actinomycetota; class Actinomycetes; order Mycobacteriales; family Mycobacteriaceae; genus Mycobacterium; species Mycobacterium sp. IEC1808. Next base: position 18,133 of record NZ_LQPV01000054.1, read on the forward strand.
CGAAGCGGGGCTGCTGGATGGCCGGCGGGTCACCACGCACTGGGCGTTCGCCGGCCGGTTGGCCCGCGAGTTCCCCGCCGTCGACGTCGATCCCGACCCGATCTTCGTCCGCAGCTCGGACACGGTGTGGACGGCCGCGGGCGTCACCGCGGGCATCGACCTCGCGCTCTCTCTGGTCGAGGACGACCACGGCACCGAGGTCGCCCAGACGGTCGCCCGCTGGCTCGTCCTGTACCTGCGCCGCCCCGGTGGGCAGACACAATTCGCGGCGCCGGTATGGATGCCGCGCGCAAAGCGCACCTCGGTGCGTCAGGTGCAGGAGGCCATCGAGGCCGAACCGGGCGGTCAGCACAGCATCGGCGAGCTGGCCCGCCGCGCGGCGATGAGCCCGCGCCACTTCACCCGGGTGTTCACCGACGAGGTCGGCGAGGCGCCGGGCCAGTACGTCGAGCGCATTCGCACCGAGGCCGCGCGCCGCCAGTTGGAGGAGACCGACGACACCGTCGTCGCCATCGCCACCCGGTGCGGCTTCGGCACCGCGGAAACCATGCGGCGCAACTTCATTCGGCGCGTCGGCATCTCGCCGGACCAGTACCGCAAGGCTTTCGCATAACCAAGAGAGGAAACGAGCCATGACCCAGATCGCATTCGTCGCCTATCCAGGATTCACGGCGCTCGACATGATCGGCCCCTACGAGGTGCTGCGCAACCTGCCCGACGCCGAGGTGCGGTTCGTGTGGCACGAGTCCGGGCCAATCACCGCCGACTCCGGCGTGCTGGTCATCGGCGCCACCCACTCGTTGGCCGAAACCCCTTCCCCCGACCTGATTTTGGTGCCGGGCGGCCCGTCGACCCCGGTGCACGCGCGCGACGAGGCGCTGCTTGAGTGGCTGCGCCGGGCGCACCGGACCGCCAGCTGGACGACGTCCGTGTGCTCGGGTTCGGTGATCCTCGCCGCCGCGGGCCTGCTCAAGGGCCGGCGCGCGACGTCGCACTGGCTGGCCATTCCGTTGCTGAAGGGGTTCGGCGCCGTCCCCGTCGCCGACGAGCGGGTGGTGCACGAGGGCGACGTCGTCACCAGCGCGGGCGTGTCCGCCGGGCTTGACCTCGCCTTCTGGCTGGCCGGCCAGATCGCCGGCGAAGGTCGCGCGAAGGCCATCCAGCTCGCGATCGAATACGACCCGCAGCCCCCGTTCGACTCCGGTCACATGTCGAAGGCGTCGGCGACCACCAAGGCCGCCGCCACGGCGCTGCTGTCGAAGGACAGCGCCAAGCCGGCCAACCTGAAGGCCACCACGATGCTGGCGTGGGAGCAGGCGCTGGCGGCAGTGCGATCGCGGCGGCGGAAGCGGGTCTCGCCCGCCGCTTCGGTCCCGTCCGGCTAGGACGCGTCTGCCCGCGGGACGAACCGGACGAAGGGCAGGTTCTCGCCGACGGCGCGGAAGTCGGCGTCCGACCCGTCGACGGAGAATCCGAGCACGCGCGGCAGCATGAACTTGGCCGCCGCGCGGTGCCGCGACGCGTACCGGAGGAAGACTTGCGCCCCTTCATCCTTGTCGAGCGGTGTGGCGGTAACGGGTATCGTTCGCATCCCCACCTGGATGCTGACGTCGGGGTTGTGCAGGATGTTGCGGTACCACGCAGCGCCGGGTCCCCACCCCGAGGCGACGACATAGGTGTCGCCGTCACGCTCGGCGACCTCGAGGACGGTCTGGCGGGGCATGCCGGAGACGCGGCCGGTGTGGTTGAGCAGCAGCAGGCGGCCGCCGAACACCCATCCGAGCCCGAGCCGGTAAAGGTGGATCGGAACGCGGAAAAGGAACCGGGTGAGTCCCGCCGGTGGCTGAATGTTCTTGACGATCTTCATGATTGGCCGCCTCCGCGCGCACTACAGTAGACAACTGCAATTATTGCATACTGCAATTTTTATGGGTAGTGGTGAGCGTCGCTCGACGCTAGGCGTTGGGCTGCAGGAACTCCGTGGAGGCCAGCTGGCCGCCGGCCTGCAGCCACGCCCCCACCACGCCGGGCGCGTCCCGGTTCGGGTTGTAGACGTCTTCTTCGCTGGAGAACAGGCCGTCGCCGGCGTAGACGAGCCGCGTCCAGTTGGGGAACCAGAACGGCTCGCCGTTCGGGTCGGTCGGGTGGTCGAGCAGGTTCCTGATCATGAGCACCACGGCGTCGTTGTCGTCGTCGTAGGCGACCCAGTCGCTGGGAAAGCGCATGTGCGGGAAGGGGGCCATCACCGCGACGATCCAGTCGCGCACCGCCTCCCGGCCGTGAAAGACGCCGTAGTGATGCTCGGTGTAGACGACGTCCTCGGTGAAGAGATCGGCGAAAGGTCGCCAGTCGCCCGAGGCGCTGCACCCCTCGGCGACTTTCGTGTAGTTTTCGACGGCTCGCTCGATTTCTGCCCTGGTGAATTTGCCCATGTCGGACACACTAGAACGGGTTTTTGTTGAAGGCGACGCTTTGAATGGGGATGTGCGATGAGTGTGCTGGACCTGTTTGACTTGCGCGGCAAGAGGGCTCTGGTGACCGGGGGGTCCAGCGGCATCGGCAAGGAGGTGGCGCTGGCCTACGTTCAGGCCGGCGCCGAAGTGGCCATCGCGGCAAGGCATTCCGACGTCCTGGACAAGGTCGCGGCAGAGCTCACCGTGGGCGGCGGCCGGGTCGTCCCCATCGGTTGCGACGTGACGCAACCCGAGCAGGTCGACGCAATGTTGGAGCGGGCGACCGCCGAGTTGGGTGGCCTCGACATCGCGGTCTGCAACGCCGGAATCGTCACCGACATCCCGATGCTTGAGATGCCGCCGGAAGAATTTCAGCGCATCCAGGACACCAACGTGACCGGCGTCTTCCTCACCGCCCAGGCGTCGGCCCGGGCGATGGTGCGGCAAGGGCAGGGCGGGTCCATCATCACCACCGCGTCGATGTCGGGCCACATCATCAACATCCCGCAGCATGTCGGCCACTACTGCGCATCCAAGGCCGCGGTCATTCACCTGACCAAGGCCATGGCCGTCGAGTTCGCGCCGCACAAGATCCGGGTCAACAGCGTCAGCCCGGGCTACATCCTCACCGAGCTGGTCGAACCGCTCGCGCACTACCACGCCCAATGGGAACCGAAAATCCCGATGGGCCGCCTGGGCCGGCCCGAAGAACTCACCGGCCTCTACCTGTACCTGGCCAGCGCGGCGTCCAGCTACATGACCGGTTCGGACGTCGTGATCGACGGCGGCTACGCCTGCCCCTGACCTACCCCTGACCGCGGGGTCAGCCGACGACGAACGGGCGACCGAACCGGGTCCGCACACCCGGCGAAAAGAGCGGGCGCAGGCGCTCGCCGGCGGGGCGCACATCGCTGGCGCCGAGCAGGTCGTCGCTGAGTTCGACGATCTCCGCGGTGCGAAACGGCCACGGTTCATGCTCGTTCGGCACCCACCAGGTCCGGCCGGCCTTGCGGGTGTGCGCCCCCCAGCGGGCGGTGAGCCAGATCTCGACTGGTGTCGGCTCGACCGGGTCCCCGACGACGACCGTCAGCCGGCTGCGCAGGCCGCGCCGCGGCCAGCGGCGCAGGCTGTCGTACGCGATGTGCTCACCGCGTCGCGTCACCCGCATCCGCGACCAGACGTAGGGCACGCCCAGGGCCATCCGGATCACCGGCACGACGGCCAGCCGGGACGTCTCCAGCGAACGGAACAACACCCCGTGCCGGCCGGCGTCGTCGATCGAATACAGCCGGACGTTGGTCTCCGCGAAGCCGCCGAAATACGGCACCGGGAACGCGGTGCCGACCTTGGTGCTGGTCAACACGAACGGGATCAGCCCGACGTAGGTCATCCCGTCGGCGAACACGTCCGGCCGGGTGCCGGGCGGGTAGAAGCGTTCGACGGTCTCGGGCCGCACCGGCCAATGGAGGAAGGTCAGGTCGTCCCAGCGCTGCTCGAACGTAACCGGGCCGGGAAGCGGGGGCGGGTTGACGGGGAAACCAACGAGGCCTGATTGCGCGTCCGGCAGGTCGGGTATGGCGGCCATCCGCACATCGTTGCACGGGTCGCGTTTGCGGCCTATCCCTCCAACTGACCGGAGATGCCGCGCTCGATGCTGGCCTGGGTCGTGGACGGCAACACCAGGAGGCCGTCGAGTTCTTTGCGGGCCCGGTCGAAGGCCTGCTGGCGTTCCTGCGGCGCCGCGGCGGGATCCGACGCCACCCGCAACAGGCTCTGGGCGCGCGCGATCCGCTGTTGGGCTTCCCGGGAGAAGTCGCCGCGGCGTTTGCGCATCGCCTCGGCCTCGGCGACGTTGAACGCGGTCACGTAGTCCTCGACCGCCGATTGGTACTGCGCCGCCGCTTCCCGGTCGTCGAGCAGGTCTTCGGCCTTGACGGGGCGCAGGAAGTCCGCGCGCAGCTTGGCTTTGTGGAAGCCGACCGTGAGCGGGTCCCGCATGTCGGTCATCAGCGGGAAGTCGAGAAGCTTGGCCACGTCGAGTTCGTACTCCAGCCATCGGGCGTCGGTCCGGCCGTGCTCCTCAATGACGCGGCGCAGCGAACGCCATTGCGCCGCTTGACTATTCACACTGCGGTCGGTCGGCGGGCTCGCGGCCTCGGCCGGTCGATCGAGCTCGGGGCGCGCTTCGGTGCGGCGCCTATTGGCGCCGAAAGCACGCACCGCGGCGATGACCATGCCCGTCAGCGGCAGGACCACGATCAACAGCTCCGCCAGGCGGATCAGCAAACCCACACCGCCAGGATGCCATCTACCGCACGCCCAATGTGCCGCTGAGATATTCGGCGCGGCAGGCCGGACGGGCCAGCTTCCCGCTGGTGGTGCGCGGGATGGCGCCGGCCGGCAGGAAGCGCACGTCGGCGACCGCCACACCGTGCCGGCGCGAGACCGCGTTCCCGATCGCCTCGATGGCCGGTTGCGGATCGGCGCGGCTGGTGCCGGCGGCGCGTTCGGCGATCACGACGAGGCGTTCTTCGCCGTTCGCGGGTACGGCGAACGCGGCGACGTATCCGCGGCGCACCATCGGCGAGGCTTCCGCGACGGTGGCCTCGATGTCTTGCGGGTAGTGGTTGCGCCCCGCGATGGTGATGAGGTCCGCGATGCGCCCCGTCACGTAGATCTCGCCGTCGAGGTAGACGGCCAGATCCCCGGTCCGCAGCCAGGTTCGCCCGGCCGCCGCGCCCTCGGCGTGGCTGCCCTCGGTCAGGCGCGACTGCAGCTTGGCGCCGAAGGCGAGCTGGGTTTCCTCGGGCAGGCCCCAGTAGCCGCGACCGACGTTGTCGCCCTGCAGCCAGACCTCGCCGACCTCACCGTCGGGCAGCTCGGATCCGCTGTCGGGGTCGACGATCACCGCCCACAGGCTGCGGGCGACCCGGCCGCAGGACACCTGTGTCACGGCGTTGGGCGCGTCGGCGTCGACGCGCACCGCGTGACCGGCGCTCAGTTGTTCGCGGTCGAGATATACGACGGATGCCTCGGCGGAAGCGTCGATGGTGGCGATGAGCAGGGTCGCCTCCGCGATGCCGTAGGAGGGCTTGAAGGCGGTGCGCGGCAACCCATACGGGGCGAAGGCCTTGTTGAACGTGCGGATCGCGTCGATGCTGACCGGTTCGGAACCGATGATCATCACCACGTTGCGCAGGTCGACGTCGTCACCGGGCGCGGGCAGACCCCGCTGCGCGGTCCACTCGTAGGCGAAATTCGGCGCGGCGGTCACCACCCGGCCCTGCTTCGACCCGGCGGACAGCGCGTGGATCCAGCGCAGCGGCCTGCGGACAAAGGCGGTGGGCGCCATCAGGGTCGAGTGGCCGCCGTACACCGCGGGAAAGCCGATCATCGACAGGCCCATGTCGTGGTAGAGCGGTAACCAGCTGACGCCGTGGGTGTTTCGGTCCAGCAGGTCGATCGAGAGGATCATCTGCACCAGGTTGGTGCCGACCGCGCGGTGGGTGATCTCCACTCCGACCGGCGGCCGCGTCGCGCCCGAGGTGTACTGCAGATGCGACACGCGGTCGATGTCCAGCTCGACGGGGACGAACAGCTCCCCCGCCGAGTCGGGGACCGCATCGATGACGATCAGCTCCGGCGTGCGCAGGTCCGGCAGGCTTTCCAGAAAGTGCTCGACCGCCTCTTTCGCCGCCGCCGTCGTGAGGACCGCGACGGGTTCGGAGTCGCGAAGCGCGGTCTGCAGCCGTTCGGCGTGACCCGGCAGCTCGGGTGCGAACAGCGGGACCGCGATGGCGCCCGCTTTGATCGCGGCGTAGAAGCCGGCGACGTAGTCGATGCCCTGCGGCGCCAGGACCGCCACCCGGTCGCCCTCGGCCGCGAACTTCTGCACCTCCGCGGCGATGGCCCGCAGCCGGATTCCCAGTTGGGTCCAGGTCACCTCCGAGACCTGGCCTTCGGAGCGGGCGTAGTCCAGGTAGCGATACGCCACGGCGTCACCGACATTGGCGATGTTGCGATCGATGAGGGAGATCAGGGTGGTGCCCGGCGGCAACGCGACGCCGCCGTCGGCGTCCAGGCAGTCCTCTATCAGCAGCAGGCCTTTTGGAGCCGCGGCTTCGTGGCGGGTACCGCAATCCATGAGCGCATTCTAGGGGCCCGGCAGGGCGGCCCCGGGCTGCCGGGCCGGCCCGCGGCGGGCGCCCGCGCGGCGGCCGGGTGAACCTCCCCCGCGCTCATCGGCGGCTCGCTCGACGGCCGAACAGGGCGATTAGCTGGTCACTTGGCGTCGCGGTCGTGGGCGACTCCAGCGGCGCGGCGAACACCCCGCCGGCCAGTCCGGCCTCGGCCAGGGGTGGCGAAACGCACAACAGCGCCGAGGCGACATCCGACGGAATGGGGCGATCGGTTCGGCACGCCTGGGCGATGTCCCACGCATGCAACACCATCTCGATCGCCCCAACGTGGACAACGGTTTTGGCGGGGAGGGAGCGGCCATAGATTTCGCACCACCGGCCCGTCGTGGGTTCCGTGTTCGACACGAGGAGCAAGTCGACGATCGCGACCCGCAACGCGGCGACGGGATCGGTGGGATCGCCGTCGGCCGCCGCCCGCCGGGAGGCTGGGTCGCGCGCCGTGAGCACGTCGGCGACATCCGTCAGCGAGCTGCGCAGATGCCCCAGCAGCCGGCGCAGGTCCCAGTCCGTGCAGGGCGTCGGCGCCGAGAGGTCGGCCTCGCGAACCAAGCGGAGGTTGCCGAACAGGTACCGGGTCGCCTCGGCCAGAACGCGGAGTTCGTCGGTGTCGGACACGGTCCGGGCCCTCAGCCCGGGAACGTCTCGGGCAACCCGAACTTCGCGACCAGCGTGGCGTCGTTGAAGGCGACGATGCGGGAGATGCGGCCGCCGGCCAGCGACAGCACGTCCAGGCCGTGAGCCTGGAAGGAACCGTCCGCCGCCCGCCGGTACATGGCGAACGCCGGGGCGCCGTTGGCGCGGGTGTGGGCCAGCCGCCATTGATCCGGCGTATGTAGCACCACCCGGGCAATGAATCCGCGTACCGCCTCCCGCCCCGTGAACCACGTTGGGATGGGCGGCATTTCGAGTTCGACGTCCGCGCGCAGCAGTTCCGCCAGTTGGTCGACGTCGGCGTGTTCGAAGGCGGCCATGTAGCGGTCCAGCACGCCGCGCAGCTCGGGTTCGGCGGGCTCACCAAGCTCGTCGAGCGTCGGGCCGGCCTCGGCCAGTCGCGCCCGGGCGCGTTGCAACGCGCTGTTCACCGCCGGCGTGGACGTCTCCAATATCTCGGCGACTTCGCCGGCCTGCCAACCCAACACGTCGCGCAGCACCAGAACGGCGCGCTGCAACGACGACAAGTGTTGCAGCGCAGCCACGAACGCCAAGCGGACGCTGCTGCGCACCGCCACCACCACCGCGGGATCGTCGGTGGCGCCGTACAGCAGGCTGTCGGGGGCGGGTTGCAACCACGGGATCTCGGATTGCGCCGGGGCCAGCGCGGCCGTCGGGCTGTCGGCCGGGGCGCTCAGCCCGGAGGGCAGCGGACGCCGCTTGCGCGTTTGCAACGCATTCAGGTACGTGTTCGTCGCGATCTTGTACAGCCACAACCGCACCGAGGAGCGGCCCTCGAACTTCTCGTAGGCCTGCCACGCGCGAAGGTAGGTGTCCTGAACCAGATCCTCGCATTCGTCGACGGATCCGAGCATGCGATAGCAGTACGCCCGCAACTCGGATCGGTACCGCTCGGCGACTTGGGCGAAATCGTCGACGCTGACGTCCGGCATGGCCCAAAGCCTTTCACGACCCGCTGCGCGACGGCCGGGGATCGCTGGGATTCCGCTCGCCCGGCTCGGGGTCCTCCCACCATTGCGCCGGCTGATCGCCATACGCGTCGTGCCAGTTCCACCACGCATACGCCGGACCTTGCGGGTAGCCTTCCGGGGAATCCTCCCAATCCTCTTGGCGCCCAAGCGCGGTCATGTCCAGATAGCTCCAGGTGTTACCCAGCGCCTCGTCGCCGCGGTTGTTGATGAAGTACGTGCGGAACACCCGTTCGCCGTCGCGGATGAACGCGTTGGTGCCGTGCCACTCGTCGACCCCGAAGTCGCGGTCGAAGTCGTCGGTGATGGTGTACCACGGCATCCGCCACCCCATCCGGTCCTTCACCCGCTCGATGTCGGCCTGGCCGGCGCGGGAGGCGAACACCAGGGTGGTGCTGCGGGCGTTGAGATGCGCCGGGTTGCCGACGTGATCGGCGATCATGGAGCAGCCGCGGCAGGCGTGGTCGGGCCAGCCGTCCACCCCCGGCTCAAAGAACGCCCGGTAGACGACCAGCTGACGCCGGCCGCCGAACAGGTCCAGCAGGCTCACCCTGCCGTCGGGCCCGTCGAACTGGTAGGGCTTGTCCACCGCAAGCCACGGCATCCGGCGGCGCTGGGCCGCCAGCGCGTCGCGGGCCCGGCCTAGCTCCTTCTCCTTGACGAGCAGCCGCTGACGCGCGGCCTCCCATTCCTGCGCCGACACGATCGGGGGCGTTTGCATGTTCATCTCCAGCCTTTCGGTTGTGGTGGAACGTATTTCAGGCAATCTTCTGCAAACCCGCGCCGGTCAGTAGGTAGCCCGGGGCGACTGTGTCCGTGTCGGCCTGCGCCAGCTCGACGACGGCCGCGCCGGCCACCTGCGGGTTGACCAGTTCGCCGAGCTGCTTGACGTATTCCTCCTCGGAGCGGCCCTCGCGGGCCGCGTACGCCCGCACGGCGGGGCGGCCGAGTTCGGTCAGCGGGGTGATGCGGGGCATCAGGGCGGTGAAGCTGATGCCGAGTTCGGCGCGGTTCGCCTCGTCCTGGGCGTAGCCCGTGATGAATCGCTGGGTGGCCTTGGCGCCGGCGTACCCGCCGCTGAGCGGGGATCCGGCCAGCGCGGCACCGCTGCTGAAAACCACCACCCGGCTGCCGGGGCGCAGCGGCTTGAGCAGGGCCTCGCGCAGCCAGTGGAAGGCGATGCGCACGTCGGTGTTCCAGTTGGCCGAGAACGTCTCCCAGGTGTGGTGTTGCAGCGGGCGAGGTAGCGGGCTTGCCCCGGCCACCAGCACCAAAACCTGCGGGTCGTACCGATCCAGCAGGGTGCCGGGCGCCGATGGGTCGGCCGCATCGGCGACGACCGCTTCGATGCTGCCGGCGCCGTCGGTCGGCTGGGGAAACGTCGTCGCGGTGCGGGACACGGCGACCACCGAGGCGCCGGCTTCGGCCGTGGCCGTTGCGATGCCGCGGCCCAGGCCCCGGCTGGCGCCCACGATGAGTGCGGTCTGGCCGGATAGGTTGTTCATCTCGTCCTCCTGGTGATGGTGTTATGCGGGCGTTGCCGTCGCAAGCAGCTGGGCGTATTGACGCTCGAGCTCCTTGGCCGGGGTGCTGTCCCAGCCCGCGGCGATGGATTGGGAGATCGGGTCGGGGAAGATGTCCTGTTCGCCGCGCTGCAGCGCATCGAAGACGGCCGCCGCCACCGACCGCGGGGTGGCTTTCGGGATGTCGAGTTCGCGGCTCATATCGGTGTCGACGGGGCCGGTGAAAACCGCGAAAACCCGCACGCCCTGGGGCGCTAGGACAGCGCGCAACGACTGGGTGAGGTTGAGCGCGGCCGCCTTGGAGACCGAGTACGCCGGAATGATCGGCAGCGGCGCCAACGCGTTGACCGACAGGTTGTTGATCACCGCTCCCCCGGAACGAATCAGCGCCGGCAGGAACGCCCGCGTCACGGCATGGGTGCCGAACAGGTTCACGGCCAGGTGCCGTTCGAGCACCACGGGATCGCTCAGGTCGTCGTAGAGCGCGATGCCGGCGTTGTTGATCAGCACGTCAAGCGATTCCGCCGCGGCGGCGGCCCCGCGGATCTGTGCCGCGTCGGTCACGTCGAGCGCGACGGGGACCACCCGCTCGTCGGGAAACGAGGAACCGTCTCGCGTGCCCGCATACACCCGGTCGGCCCCCCGGCGCAGGGCTTCCTCCACGAAAGCCCGACCGATGCCGCGGTTGGCACCCGTGACCAAGACCGTTTTGTCCGCGAGTGTGTCCTCTGCCAAAGCCATGACAAGCCCCTCTCAAGCGAAAAGCCCCCGCACGGGGGTGCGGGGGCGCCGATTGTGAATCGATCGAACTACAGGTATAGACAGGTTCCGTCGCCGAAACTCATCGCAAAGGCGGATGCCAATTTCCGCGAGTGCCGCGCGGCGGGCCGGCGACTACTGGCAACCTCGGTTGTCATCGCGGTCGGGTGCCGCTTAATTCACCCGGCCGCAACAAAATTGGGGTTGCCTTGGGCGGGGATTTTCTCAGAACGGGGAGATTGGGGCGACAGATGACCACAACACAGCGTCGGGCAACGGAACGACGCGGGTTGATCCAGCGGCTGACCGAGGTGTGTGTCCGCTACGTCGAGCGCGTCATGCCCGACCCCTACTTGTTCGCGGTCATCCTCACGCTCATCGTCGTGGCGCTGGTGGCGCTGCTCGTCCGGGGTGCGTCGGCCTCCGGCATCCTCAAGGCGTGGTACGGCGGGGTGTGGGGACCGCAGAACATCTTCACCTTCGCCTTCCAGATGGTGCTCGTGCTGGTGACGGGTTACACGCTGGCCGAGGCGCCCGTTCTCAAGCGCGCCATCGTCCGTCTCGCGAGCAAGCCGAAGAACCAGGTCCAGGGCGCGCTGCTGTGTTTCGGGGTCAGCACCGTCTTGTCCCTGCTGAACTGGGGACTCGGTTTGGTGGCGGGCGCCCTGGTGGCGCGCCAGGTCGCAAAACGCCTGCGCGGGGCGCATTTCGGCTACCTGATCGCGACCGGGTTCATGGGCTACATCGTCTGGACGCAGGGCCTGTCGTCATCGATCGCGCTTGCCAACACCGACACGACCAGCCCGATCAACGTGATCCACAAGATCGCCGGGATCACCGTGCCGTTGACGCTGACGGTTTTCCAGCCCTACAACTGGGTCGCCGTGATCGCCATGGTCGCCCTGCTCGCGGTCGCGATCTGGCGCATGGCGCCCCGAGACGGTCTCGAGCCCGATCCGGCGGTCTTCGACGAGGAGCCGGAGCCACCCGCGCCCGACGGCAAGCGGACGTTTGCCGAGTGGTTGGAAAACCTGTGGATCCTCAACGTCATCGTGTTCGTCGCGGGCATCACGTACTTCGTGCTGAGCGGCTTCGCGCTGAACATCTCGTCGATGATCATGCTGTTCACCATCACCAGCGCTCTGCTGCACCGGACGCCGATTCGCTTCATCCGGGCGTTTTCGGGCGCGGCGAAGGTGTCCGGCCCGCTGCTGCTGCAGTATCCGCTGTACGGCGGGATCGTCGGTCTGTTGGGTTATCTGCCCACCGGGTCGGGCAAGGCGCTGCAGACGGTGCTGGCCGAGGCCCTGGTGCGGGGCGCCGACCAGTACACGCTGCCGTTCCTCACGTTCGTCGGGTCGGTAATCATCTCGTTGTTCGTGCCGTCCGGCGGCGGCCACTGGGCGGTGCAGGGACCCATCGCCGTCGACTCGGCGCTGGCCATCGGCCAGCACTCGCCTGCCTACCTCGGGCTGACCTCGATGTCGGTCGCGGTCGGTGAGGGGGTGGCGAACATGATTCAGCCGTTCTGGCTGCTGCCGGTGCTCGCCATCGCGAAGCTCAACGTCCGCCAGGTGATGGGTTTTACGGTGATCGCCTTCCTGATCGGTTTCGCGGTCGCCAGCGCCATGGTCCTCATCGCGCCGTATGTCATCTGACGCGCCCGCCTCGGTGCAGGGCTCTCCCACCGCGCGCGTCGACGCCGCATATCGGCGCATCGCCGAAGTCGACCGGCCGGAAATCTGGATCACGCTGCGCGCGCGGGACGACGTGCTGGCCGACGCCGACGCGGTCGAAGGGCGGCTCGCCGCGGGAGAGAGCCTTCCGCTGGCGGGGCGGGTGGTCGCCGTCAAGGACAACATCGACGTGGCGGGCCTGCCGACCACCGCCGGTTGCCCCGAATTCGGCTACCGGCCCGCGAGCACGGCGCCCGCGGTGGAGCGGCTCCGCGGCGCCGGGGCAGTCGTGCTCGGCAAGACGAACCTCGACCAATTCGGCACCGGGTTGGTCGGCACCCGCAGTCCCTATGGCGCCGTGCGCAATTCGCGCCATCCTCACCTGGTCGCCGGCGGCTCCAGTTCAGGGTCCGCCGTGGCGGTCGCGCTGGGCATCGCCGACATCGGCATCGGCACCGACACCGCGGGTTCGGTCCGGGTGCCGGCCGCGCTCAACGGGATCGTCGGCATCAAACCCACGCTCGGCATCGTCCCCACCCACGGGGTCGTTCCGGCCTGCCCGAGCTTCGACGCCGTCTCGGTGCTCGCGGCGGACCTCGCCCTGGCGGCCGCCGCGGCGCGGGTGATGGCCGGGCCCGACCCCCGCGACGCCCGCAGCCGCACCTGGCCGGCCGACGTCCGCCTGGCCGCACCCGACGTACCGCGGGTGGCGGTCCCGGCGGCCGCGAACCTCACGGCGCTCAGCGACGGGTACCGAGACGCGTTCGAGCGCAGCGTGGTTCGCGCTTCCGACGCGGGGCTGAGCATCGAGCCGGTCGACGTCTCGGTTCTGCTGGAGGCGGCCCTGCTGCTGTATGACGGCGCGTTTGTCGCCGAAAGATACGCCGCGGTCGGCGAATTCCTCGACACCGCGCCCGCGGGCGCGGACCCGCATGTGGCGGCGATCATCACCGCGGGACGCGAAATCACCGGCGCGGCATTCGCCGCGGACTCCGACGCACTGGCCCGCGCGCGGGTCGCCGCCGCCGATCTCCTCGCCGGCTTCGATGCGCTGCTGCTCCCGACCACGACCGAACATCCCGCGTTGGCCGATGTCGCAGCCGATCCGTTCTCGATCAACCGGCGGATGGGCACCTACACCAATTTCTGCAACCTGCTCGACATGGCCGCGGTCGCCGTCCCCGGTGTGGCGACGGCCGGCGGTGGCCCGTTCGGCGTGATGATCGTGGTGCCCGCGTTCCATGACCAAATCGCCATCGACATCGCCGCCCGCCTCAGCGGAGCGCCACCCACGCTGCTGGTCGAAAGTGGCCGCGAGGTAGCGCTATTCGGTTTTGCATCCCTGCGCCGGCGACTCGAACTCCTGGGCGCCCGCCACGACGGTTGGGTCACCGCCAAGCCCGGACCGGGAGCGCCGTCGCGCGGCGAGCTGTTCCGGGTTTCGGAAGCCGGGCTGGGGCGGCTGCTGGCGGACCTTCCCGCGCCCGCGACGCTGACGACGGTCGAACTCGACGACGGCCGCACGGTCACCGGGCTCACCGAAAAGAGCTGACCGGCAGCTACATCCACAGTTTGGCCAACGAGTCGGCCAGGGTTTCGGGGTCCTGCTTGTCGGTGTTGCAGGTGATGGCCAGGGACGTGTTTCGGTCCTTGCTCACGCGGAATGCCGTGACGAACCCACCCCATGCGCCGTCGTGATCGAGCGTGCCGTTGGCCATCAAATAGATGCCGGCCCCGTACCGATCGGCGCTACCCGGTTCGGTCGGCACCGCGCCGGCGAGTTGCGCGTCGAGGAGCGCGGGGCCGCCCACCCGGCCGGTTCGGTAATTGTCGGCCCACCCGACCAATTGGCTTGGCGTCGTTTGGATTCCGCCGTCACCGACCTGCTCCCAGCCAGATTGGGTCGGCCGGTAACCGCTGCTGCTGTTCTCGTAGGGAACGGCTTTGTCAGGAATCGGGCCGGTGGGGTCCAGAACCATGGCCAGCCCGAGCGGACGGAAGATTCGTTCGGTGAGGAACTGCGGCAGCGGTTGCCGCGCGACCCGGCGGACGATTTCGCCGAGCAGCAGGTAATTGGAGTTGGAGTATTCGAATTGGGAGCCGGGCTGAAATTCCAGCTTGGGCACACCGGCCAGGGCCTGCACGGCCTGGTCCTCGGTGGTGCGGTCGGCGATCTGATAGCCCTGTGCCTCGAGAAGCCCGACGTACTCGGGGATTCCGCTGGTCTGGTGCATCAGCTGCGCCAGGGTTACGGTGGCCGCCCACGTCGGCAGCTCGGGCAGGTAGCGGGACAACGGGTCGTTGAGGGCCAGCTTGCCTTCGGCGACGAGCAGGAGCAGCCCGGTGGCGGTGAACTGCTTGGATACCGAGGCGATGTCGAACACCGTCTGCGCGGCGATGGCCTTGCCGCTCGACATGTCGGCGACACCGCGGACGCCCGTCCACACCACCTTCCCCTTGACGCCGACCGCGGCCGAGCATCCCGGCGCCCCGGCCTTGATCGCGTCGTCCAGCACGTTCTGGCTATGGGCGGCCGCGTCGGCGTGATCGGTTGCCGACGTGGTGGTGGGCCCGGGGCCGCGGGCGCCGCCGCAGGCGCCGACCAACAGCAAGACCGCGAGACACGCGAACCGCCGAGCCATACCGTGAATGATCGCGCTCGGCGCGAGGCCCCGCAGAGAAACGACGCTTCGCGGTGGTGTTCGAGGCGGCGGAGGTAGGGTACGCGGCAGTGCCATCCGGGTCACTCAGCGATCTTCAGGGAGTCGGGATGTCGGGTCGTAAGTTCTCGTTCGAGATCAACCGGACCAGCAGCGCGCCTGCGGCCACGCTGTTCCGGCTGGTGGTCGACGGCGCCAACTGGTCGAAGTGGGCCAAGCCGGTCGTCCTTCAGTCGAGTTGGGCGCGCCAGGGCGATCCGGCGCCGGGCGGCATCGGGGCGATTCGCAAGGTGGGCATGTGGCCCTTGCTCGTGCAGGAGGAAACCGTCGCCTACGAGCAGGATCACCGGCATGCCTACAAGCTGGTCGGACCGCCGAGCCCCGCCAAGGACTACTCGGGCGAGGTGGTATTCACGCCGAATGCGGCGGGCGGCACCGACATTCGCTGGACCGGTGCGTTCGTCGAGGGAGTCCCCGGGACGGGACCGGTGATGCGGGCGGCGCTCGGCGGCGCCGTCCGGTTTTTTTCGGGCCGGCTGGTGAAGGCGGCCGAACGCGAATCACGTGGCTGGCGGTAACGATTAGCTTGGCGCGCAAGGGTTTTCGGGACGCGTAACGCCCGCATCTCAGGGGTTGTTGGCCTGTTGCTCGGTCGTCTGCGCCTGCTGCATGTCCTGTAAGAACTGCTGCTGGGCCGCTTCGTTTTGTTGCTCGGCCTGCTGCATGGACTGTTGCATCTGCTGCAGCGCAAATTGTTCCTGCTGTTGTTCCTGCTGCTGGGCCCAATCGTCGTCGTCGGCTGCGAAGCCTCCGACGGGGCCGGCGGCGGGAGCCGACAGGGCCACGTCGGTCAGGCGCACGGGTCCGATCGCGGCGTGTGTGGTGTCGGGGCGCGCGGCATTGAACAGCGCGAGCATCGCCAGGGTCGCGGCCCCGGCCAAAGCCAGTCGCACAATTCGCAGCCGCCGGCGCCGATCGCGGGCTGTGGTTGTCATCGTTTATGTATCCGCCCCGTCGTTAGCCGTGGGCTGAGAAAGGGCTATTGCCCTGATATGAGGTCCACGCGGACACCGACCGCTAATGGCGCGCCGCTAGCTGCCTTTTTCGCTTTCGTATTTCTTGGTCATGTGCTCGACGGCCTGCAGTTGCGACTGGGCGAGGCCCTCGCGAACCTGCCCGGCGCGCGCGGCGGCGTCCAGCGTCGGCTGGGCCTGACCCTGGAAGTGCGGGATCACCTCGGCGGCGAACAGCTCGGCGGACCGCTTGGTGGCGGCGGGATTGGCCCACTCGTGGCCCATCTGCAGGAAGCAGCCGAACCCGCCGGATTGGTCCCAGAGCCGCTGCACCTGGGCCCGCGCCCGCTCGGGCGTGCCGATCACCCCGGCCCCGCTCTCGTTGATGATGTCGATCATCTCGTCAAGCTGCTCCCCCGGCATGGTCATCTGCGGGAAGGCCGCGACCTTCTGGAAGTAGTTGAACCACGACTCGATGCCGAACTTCACGTCGGCGCGGGCCTGCTCGTCCGTCTCGGCGATGTGCATCGGCCCGACCAGGCTCCAGTCCTTGCGGTCGACCTGCGTCCCGAACGCCGCGGCGCGCTCCTCGACGATGCCCCAGTGATAGGACAGCGCGTCGAAGCCCTCGACGATCAGCGTCGCGCCGATGGACAACAGCCCGATGCCGTGCTTGCCGGCCAGCCGCGCGCCGGTCGGCGAGGCGACCGCGGCGACCGCAAGCGGGATCCCGCCGTCCGAGTAAGGGGCCAGCTGCAACTTGGCGTCAAAGAGCTGATGCGTGGCGGTTTTCGCGCTCACGGTCTCCCCCGCCAGCAGCCGGACGACGATGTCGAGGTTGGTTTCCAGGAGCTCGCGCGTGTCAGTGGGGTTGAGCCCGATCATCGCGGAATCCGTCGGCAATGAGCCGGGTCCCATCCCGCCGATGATGCGCCCATGCGTGAGGTGATCGAGCAACATCAACCGGTCGGCGACCCAAAGCGGGTTGTGATAGGCGAGCGAAATGACCCCGGTGCCAAAGCGAATGCGCTTGGCGCGTTCGGCGGCCGCGGCGATGAAGACTTCCGGGGAGCTGATGATCTCGCTGCCCGCCGAATGATGTTCGCCGATCCACGCCTCGTCGAAGCCGACGGCGTCGAGGTGTTCGACGAACTCCAGGTCGCGCTGCAGGGCCAGCGTCGGATTCGTGCCGGCCCGGTGGAACGGGGCGATGAAATATCCAAACCTCAGCTTGCCCATTGGGGTCCCCTTGCGGTCGAGTTGCGGAGAACCATAACTCAAGCCGCCCAAGGTTAGGTCAAAAGGGCGGACCCCGGATATTGCTCAGCCGGCGGGGCCAGATTCACATGACCCCACCGGCTTGGGAGCAAGTCTTCGCCGGAACCGGCGTGTCAGTAGCCGCCGCAGACGTTGCCGACGCAACCCCCGCCGCCGCCCGGTCCACCGCCGCCGCCACCGACACCGGGGATGCTGCCGCCCCCGCCGCCGGGACCGCCGCCGCCGGTCGGGCCGCCGGGAACGCCGCCACCGCCGCCGCCGGGACCGCCGCCGCCGGTCGGGCCGCCCGGGAC
>NZ_LQPV01000055.1:0-9769 GCF_002101935.1 Mycobacterium sp. IEC1808
CGCCGCTACCGCTAGCGGTTCCGGCGGGGCGGGGGGCGCAGGAAGCCTCGCGGTCAACACAACTTTCCCCGCGGTGGCCGGAGGCAATCTGGGGACCGGCAGCACCGGCACCGGCGGCGGCGGCGGCAGCGGCGCCGTCGTCAACGCCACGAACCACTACGGCGGTAACGATGCCAGTGGAGCGACGGGCGGCATCGGTGCAAACGGTGGTGCGTTCAGCACCAACGGAGGCAATGGGGGCGCGGTAGGAGCTGGCGGCTTCGGCGGGCTCGGCTTGGGTGCCAACGGCAGCGACGGCGGCACCGGTCAGGCCTGACATGCGACCACTACCCGACTGACGCCGTCCACTCCAGCAGCTGCTCGGCGGGCCAGGTGTTGACGATGCGTTCGGTCGGCACGCCCACGTCCAGCGCGCGCTGGGCGCCGTAGCCCAGGAAGTCCAGCTGACCGGGCGCGTGCGCGTCGGTGTCGATGCTGAACACGCAGCCGATCTGCAGCGCCAGCTTGAGAAGCCGGGTCGGCGGGTCGCGGCGCTCGGGGCGGGAATTGATCTCGACTGCGGTCCCGTGGTCGCGGCACGCGGTGAACACCGCCTCCGCGTCGAACTTCGACTCGGGACGGATGCCGCGGTTGCCGGAGACCAGCCGCCCGGTGCAGTGGCCCAGCACGTCGGCGTGCGGATTGGAAACCGCGCGCACCATGCGGCGCGTCATCGCGGCCGCATCCATCGACAACTTCGAATGGACGCTCGCGACGACGACGTCGAGGCGCTCGAGCAGTTCGGGTTCCTGGTCCAGGCTGCCGTCCTCGAGGATGTCGACCTCGATCCCGGTGAGGATGCGCATCGGCGCGAATTGGTCGCGCAACCCGTCGATGACGTCGAGCTGCTTGCGCAACCGCTCGGGCGACAACCCGTTCGCGATGGTCAGCCGCGGCGAATGATCGGTCAGGGCGCAGTATTCGTGGCCCAGCGCCGACGCGGTGGCCATCATCTCCTCGATCGGCGCCGACCCGTCTGACCAGTTCGAATGCAGGTGCAGGTCCCCGCGCAGCGCGGCGCGCAGGTCGCCACCGCCGAGATCCTCGACCGCCGAGCGCAATTCGACGAGGAGGTCCGGTTCGCGGCCGGACCAGGCCTGATCGATCACCTTCGCGGTCTTGGGCCCGATGCCCGGCAGCGTCTGCCAGCTGTTGGCCTGGCCGTGCCGCTCGCGCGCGGCGTCGTCGAGGCCCTCGATAATGTCGGCGGCGTTGCGATAGGCCATCACGCGCCGGGGGTCCTGCCGGCTCCGGTCCTTGTAATAGGCGATCTGCCGCAAGGCGACTACCGGGTCCATGACTCCAGTGTGCCCGGCCCGGTCAGAAGAATTGGCCCACGACGAACCCCGCGAGCAGCACGCCGAAGCCGCCGATCTCGCCGGCGATGAGCAGCACCATCGTCACTTCCAGGCCGCGGCCGGGGTTTTCGAATTGGTTGACGGTGTCGCGCCGCGCCCCGTGGGTGATGTAGCCGAGGATGGCGGCGACGAAAAAGAAGACGACGACGCCCGCCGCGGTCAGGTTGACCCACGCCGGCCAGGCGCTGAGTTCGACGAACACCGCCAGCAGCAGGGTCGCGAACGAATAGAGCAACGCCGCCCGGTGCGCGATGTCGATGTACGGATGGGCGCGATGATCGTCGGCGGTCATGATCTGGCGGTACTTCCAGACACCGAGAACCAGCGCCAGCAGGAAGATCAGCCCGGCGGCCAGCAGGGTGATCCTGGTGTCGAATCCGAGCGCGCCGGTCATCGTCCCGAGGAGTTTAGTTGCGCTTCATAAAGATCGACTAACGTCGGTTGCATGCGATTCGCGTTCAAAACCTCACCCCAAAACACCACCTGGGCCGACATGCTCGCCGTCTGGCAAGCCGCCGACGATATCGAGGTCTTCGAGTCCGGCTGGACGTTCGACCACTTCTATCCGATCTTCTCCGACAGCAGCGGGCCCTGCCTCGAGGGGTGGACGACGCTGACCGCGCTGGCGCGGGCGACCAAGCGACTGCGGCTGGGCACACTCGTCACCGGCATCCACTACCGCCACCCCGCCGTGCTGGCGAACATGGCGGCCGCGCTCGACATCATCTCCAACGGGCGCCTTGAGCTCGGCATCGGCGCAGGGTGGAACGAGGAGGAGTCGGGCGCTTACGGCATCGAGTTGGGCTCCATCCGGGAACGCTTCGACCGGTTCGAGGAAGCCTGCCAGGTGCTGATCAGTCTGCTGAGCGAAGAGACGACCGACTTCGCCGGCAAGTACTACCAACTCAAGGGCGCCCGCAACGAGCCCAAGGGCGTGCAGCGCCCGCACCCGCCGATCTGCATCGGCGGCAGCGGCGAAAAGCGCACGCTGCCGATCACCGCGCGCTACGCCCAGCACTGGAACTTCGTCGGCGGTCCACCCGAGTTGTTCGCGCAGAAGCGCGACGTGCTGGCCGCGCGGTGCGCGGACATCGGGCGCGACCCGAAGGAGATCACCCTGTCGGCGCACCTACGCCTGGAGCCGGACCTCAACTACGGAAAGGTCATCGAGGACGCGGCGGCGCTGGGTGCCGAAGGGCTGGACCTCGGCATCGTCTACCTTCCCCCGCCGCACGACCCCGCCGTGCTGGAGCCATTGGCGGAGGCGATCCGCGGTTCCGGACTGTTGGATAAGTGAGCGATAAGTGAGGTCGCTCTGCTGGCCTCACGCCGAGCAAACTAACTTGTGCGCCGCCGGCGCGTGAACCTGGTGCTTACACCCCGAACAGCAACAGTTCTTCGGCGGTGATCAGACGTTCATGCTTTGCGGGGAACTCGCGGCTCTTTACCGGGTGACGCAACCATGACCAGGCGATTCGCCCCATCCTCGATCGGGGCAACGGGTTGACATGCACAGTGACCACTCCTGCGATCGGTCCGTTCCTGCGGGACACCCCCCGTGACTTCTACCCGATGAGGCCCACAGAGAACCATTAGACAACAATCGTCTGGCAAACGTGGGCAGAAACGCCGAATTGAATTCTTCTGTTTCTGGTGTGACTGATGTGACTACGTCAGCGGGGCGGCGGTGGGCTTGATCGGCGCCGGGAGCGCCGTCGAACCCATCAGGAACCGGTCGACCCCCGCCGCCGCGGCGCGGCCCTCAGCAATCGCCCAAACGATCAGTGACTGGCCGCGACCCATGTCACCGGCAACGAAGACCCCGGGGACCGAGGTGTCGAAGTCGGCGCCGCGCGCGACGTTGCCGCGCTCGGTCAGCTTCACTCCGAGATCGGTGAGCAGACCCTCCTTCTCGGGGCCGACGAACCCCATCGCCAGCAACACCAGATCGGCCTCGAGCTCGAAGTCGGAGCCCTCGACCTTGACGAACTTGCCGTCCTGCATGGTCACCTCGTGGGCCTTGAGGCCGGTCACGTGACCGTCCTTGCCCACGAACTCCTCGGTGTTGACCGAGAACACCCGCTCGCCGCCCTCTTCGTGCGCCGATGACACCCGATACATCAGCGGATAGGTCGGCCACGGGGTCGACTCGGCGCGCGCCTCCGGCGGACGCGGCATGATCTCGAATTGGTGCACCGCGATCGCACCCTGCCGGTGCACGGTGCCCAGGCAGTCGGCCCCGGTGTCACCGCCGCCGATGATGACGACCTTCTTGCCCTTGGCGGTGATCGGCGGCTCGCCGTCGGGACCCAGGACGTCGTCACCCTCCTGGACGCGGTTGCCCCAGGGCAGGAACTCCATCGCCTGGTGGATGCCGTCCAGCTCCCGGCCCGGGATGGGCAGGTCGCGCCAGGCGGTGGCCCCGCCGGCCAGCACCACCGCGTCGAAGTCGCCGCGCAGCTGTTCGACGGTGATGTCGACGCCGACGTTGACGCCGGCTCGGAACTCGGTGCCCTCGGCCCGCATCTGGTCCAGCCGCCGGTCCAGGACGCGCTTTTCCATCTTGAATTCCGGGATGCCGTAGCGCAGCAGGCCGCCGATGCGGTCGTCGCGCTCGAACACGGTCACGCTGTGGCCGGCGCGGGTCAATTGCTGGGCGGCGGCCAGGCCCGCGGGGCCGGAACCCACCACGGCGACGGTCTTTCCGGTCAGCTTGTCCGGGGGCAGCGGCACCACAAAGCCTTCGTCGAAGGCGTGGTCGATGATCTCCAGCTCGATCTGCTTGATCGTCACCGGATCCTGGTTGATGCCCAACACGCACGCCGGCTCGCACGGGGCCGGGCACAGCCGCCCGGTGAAGTCCGGGAAGTTGTTGGTGGCGTGCAGCCGTTCGATCGCGTCGCGCCAACGGCCCCGGCGCACCAGGTCGTTCCATTCGGGGATCAGGTTGCCGAGCGGACATCCGTTGTGGCAGAACGGGATACCGCAGTCCATGCAACGGGTTGCCTGATGGCGCAGGGTCTCGTCGTCGAAGTCCTCGTAGACCTCGTTCCAGTCGCGCAGTCGCAGCGGGACAGGCCGGCGCTTCGGCAGTTCCCGATGTGTGTATTTCAGGAAGCCGGTGGGGTCAGCCATGCGCGGCCGCCATGATCGCCTTGTCGACGTCGATGCCGTCGCGCTCCGCCTCGGCGATCGCCTGCAACACGCGCTTGTAGTCGCGCGGCATCACCTTGGCGAAGTGCCGGTGCTGGCCGGGCCAGTCGGCGAGGATGCGCTGGCCGACAGCGGAATCCGTGGCATCGACGTGCGCCTGGATGGTGCCCCGCAGGTACTCCAGGTCGTCCTCGTCGAGCGCCTCGAGCTCGACCATTTCGGCGTTGAGGTTGTTCGGCAATTCGCCCTCCGGGTCGTATACGTAGGCCACGCCGCCGGACATGCCCGCCGCGAAGTTGCGGCCGGTGCGGCCAAGGATGACGACCTTGCCTCCGGTCATGTATTCGCAGCCGTGGTCGCCGACGCCCTCGACGACGGCGTGGGCGCCGGAGTTGCGCACCGCAAACCGTTCGCCGACGACGCCGCGCAGGTAGGCCTCCCCGCTGGTGGCGCCGAACAGGATCACGTTGCCGCCGATGATGTTGTCCTCGGCGACGTAGTCGGCCGGCGCATTGTCCGACGGCCGCACGACGATCCGGCCACCCGAAAGCCCCTTGCCGACGTAGTCGTTGGCGTCGCCGTACACGCGCAGCGTGATGCCCCTCGGCACAAACGCGCCGAAGCTGTTGCCAGCCGACCCGTCGAAGGTGATGTCGATGGTTCCGTCCGGCAGGCCTTGGCCCCCATAGGCTTTCGTCAGCTCGTGGCCCAGCATGGTGCCCACCGTGCGGTTGACGTTGCTGATCGTGGTGGAGAACCGGACCGGCTTGCCGGAGTCCAGCGCCTCGCGGCTCATCACGATCAGCTGCTGGTCGAGCGCCTTGTCCAGGCCGTGATCCTGCCGCGAGCTGCAGTACAGGTCCTGGTTCATGAACGCCGACTCGGGCTCGTGCAGTACCGGCGCCAGGTCCAGCTTGTGGGCCTTCCAGTGCGCCCGCGCCAGTGTGGTGTCCAGCGACCCCACCTGGCCGACGGCCTCGTTGAAGGTGCGGAAGCCCAACTGCGCCATGTACTCCCGTACCTCTTCGGCGATGAACATGAAGAAGTTCTCGACGAACTCGGGCTTGCCGGTGAACCGCTCGCGCAGCACCGGGTTCTGGGTGGCGACGCCGACCGGGCAGGTGTCGAGGTGACACACCCGCATCATGATGCAGCCGGCCACCACCAGCGGGGCGGTGGCGAAGCCGAATTCCTCGGCGCCGAGCAGCGCCCCGATCATCACGTCGCGCCCGGTCTTCAGCTGCCCGTCCACCTGGACCACGATCCGGTCACGTAACCCGTTGAGCAGCAAGGTCTGCTGCGTTTCGGCCAGCCCGAGCTCCCACGGGGCGCCCGCGTGCTTCTGCGACGTCAGCGGCGTCGCGCCGGTGCCGCCGTCGTGCCCCGAGATCAGCACCACGTCGGCGTGCGCCTTGGACACCCCGGCGGCGACGGTGCCCACCCCGTTTTCGGAGACCAGCTTGACGTGCACGCGCGCGGCCGGGTTGGCGTTCTTCAGGTCGTGGATCAGCTGCGCCAGGTCCTCGATGGAGTAGATGTCGTGGTGCGGCGGCGGCGAGATCAAACCGACACCGGGCGTGGAGTGCCGCACCTCGGCCACCCACGGGTACACCTTGTGGCCCGGAAGCTGGCCGCCCTCACCGGGTTTCGCGCCTTGGGCCATCTTGATCTGGATGTCGGTGCAGTTGGTCAGGTAGTGCGACGTCACGCCGAAGCGGGCGGAGGCGACCTGCTTGATCGCGCTGCGACGCCAGTCGCCGTTGGGGTCGCGGTCGAATCGCTTGACGTCCTCGCCGCCCTCGCCGCTGTTGGACCGGCCGCCGAGGCGGTTCATCGCGATGGCCAACGTCTCGTGCGCCTCGGCGGAGATCGAGCCGTAACTCATTGCCCCCGTGGAGAAGCGCTTGACGATCTCGCTGGCGGGCTCGACCTCTTCCAGCGGAACGGGGGGCCGCACGTCGCCGCGGAACTTCAGCAGCCCGCGCAGCGACGCCAGCCGCTCGCTCTGGTCGTCGACCAGGCGGGTGTACTCCTTGAAGATCTTGTACTGCCCGGTGCGGGTGGCGTGCTGCAGCTTGAACACGGTCTCCGGGTTGAAGAGGTGGTACTCACCCTCCCGGCGCCACTGGTACTCGCCACCCACCTCGAGCTCGCGGTGGGCGCGCTCGTCGGGCCGGTCGAGGAAGGCCAGCTTGTGGCGGGCGGCGACGTCGGCGGCGATGTCCTCCAGGGTGATCCCGCCGGTCGGGCAGGAAAGCCCGGTGAAGTACTCGTCGAGCACGTCCTCGGAAATGCCGACGGCCTGGAACAGCTGCGCGCCGGTGTAGGAGGCCAGCGTCGAAATGCCCATCTTGGACATCACTTTCAGCACGCCCTTGCCGGCCGCCTTGACGTAGTTGTTCAGCGCCTTGTCGCGGTCGATGCCGTCGATGACCCCGCGGTCGAGCATGTCCTCGATCGACTCGAACACCAGGTAGGGGTTGATCGCGGCCGCGCCGAAGCCGACCAGCGCCGCCATGTGGTGCACCTCGCGGGCGTCGCCGGTCTCCACCACCAGGCCGACGTGGGTGCGTGTCCGGTCGCGCACCAGGTGGTGGTGCACCGCCGCCACCGCGAGCAGCGACGGGATCGGCGCCAGCTGCTCGTCGGATCCACGGTCGGACAGGATGATGACCCGCGCGCCGTCGGCGATCGCGGCGGATGCCTGCGCACGCACCTCCTCGAGCGCGGCGGTCAGCCCGGCGCCGCCCTCGGCGACGGGATACAGGCAGGGAATCACCTTGGACCGCATGCCGTGTGGGCGGCCGTTGACCTTGTCATCCGGGTTGAGGTTGACCAGCTTGGCCAGCTCGTGGTTACGCAGGATCGGCTGCTGCAGCACGATCTGGTGGCAGGAGAACTCGTCGGGGTTGAGCAGGTCGCGCTCGCCGCCGGTGGTGCCCTGCAGGCTGGTCACCACCTCCTCGCGGATGGCGTCCAGCGGCGGGTTGGTCACCTGCGCGAACAGCTGCTGGAAGTAGTCGTAGAGCATCCGCGGACGCTGGGACAGCACGGCGACCGGGGTGTCGGTGCCCATCGAACCGATCGGCTCGGCGCCGGAGCGCACCATCGGCGTCACCAACAGGTTGAGTTCCTCGTAGGTGTAGCCAAAGGTCAACTGGCGCTTGACGAGTCGCTCGTGCGGCATCCGCGCGTACTCGCCCTGCGGCAGGTCGTCGAGCGGAACCAAGCCGTTGTCGAGCCACTCCTGGTAGGGATGCTCGGCCGCCAGTTCTGCCTTGATCTCCTCGTCGGCGACGATGCGACCCTGTGCGGTGTCCACCAGGAACATCCGGCCGGGCTGCAGCCGCATCCGGCGGACCACCCTGGCCGGGTCCAGGTCGAGCACGCCGGCCTCGGAGGCCATCACCACCAGGCCGTCGTCGGTGACCCAGATCCGGGAGGGGCGCAAGCCATTTCGGTCCAGCACGGCTCCGATGATGGTGCCGTCGGTGAACGTTATCGACGCGGGGCCGTCCCACGGCTCCATCAGCGAAGCGTGGTACTGATAGAACGCCCGCCGCGCCGGGTCCATCGACTCGTTGCGTTCCCATGCTTCGGGAATCATCATCAGCACCGCGTGCGCCAGGGTGCGGCCGCCCAGGTGCAGCAGCTCGAGTGCCTCGTCGAAGCGCGCCGTGTCGGACGCGCCCGGGGTGCAGATCGGGAACAACTTCTCCACGTCGTCCCCGAAGAGGTCGGTCTTGATCAGCGCCTCGCGGGCCCGCATCCAGTTCTCGTTGCCGGTGACGGTGTTGATCTCGCCGTTGTGCGCGATGCGACGGAACGGATGTGCCAGCGGCCAGGACGGGAAGGTGTTGGTGGAGAAGCGGGAGTGCACGATGCCCAGCGCGCTCGTCAGCCGATCATCTTGCAGGTCAAGGTAAAACGCCTTGAGCTGCGGGGTGGTCAGCATGCCCTTGTAGATGAATGTTTGACCGGAAAGGCTTGGGAAATAAACGGTTTCGCGCCCGGGGCCGTCTTGTCCCGGGCCCTTGGTCCCCAGTTCGTGCTCGGCGCGCTTGCGCACCACGTAGGCCCGCCGCTCCAGCGCCATGCCGGAGTCGCCCGTCATGAACACCTGCCGGAAGGTCGGCATCGCGTCGCGCGACAGCGCTCCCAGCGACGAGTCGTCGGTAGGCACGTTCCGCCAGCCCAGCACCTGCAAGCCCTCGGATTCGGCGATCTTCTCCACCGCCGCGCACGCGGCCGCGGCGTCCTTGGAGGACTGCGGCAGGAACGCGATGCCGGTGGCGTAGCTGCCCGCGGGGGGCAACTCGAACTCCACGACCTCGCGCAGGAACGCATCCGGAACCTGAATCAGGATGCCGGCGCCGTCACCGCTGCGCGGCTCGGCACCCTGGGCACCCCGGTGTTCGAGGTTGAGCAGCGCGGTAATCGCCTTGTCGACGATGTCGCGGCTGCGGCGGCCGTGCATATCGACGACCATGGCTACCCCGCACGCATCGTGCTCGAACGCGGGGTTGTATAACCCGACGCGCTTGGGCGTCATATGCACCTGACCCTTCACCAAACGTTCTTCGCTGCCGTTACGAGCGGCTCCGGTAGGGCCGCAACCCGCGAGGGTTGCGGGTCTCGGACCCGTTGGCCCCTTCGGCCTTGCCGATAGGCTGTGCCCCAGGCGGGATGATCCGTTGTTGGAGATTCGTCCGTGCAGCGCTGAACGGTGGCCTGAAGCTGGTTTCGACAAGTCGTAAAACGATATGACAATACCCGCCTGACATGCCAACTTCGTTAAGTCTAACCGGCAACCGGCGGCGGCGTAAATTCGTCGCGGCGGGCGGTCGACGACGGCGCCGACATGGGAGTTTTGGGCTTCGACTGTCCCGACCCCGACGTCGATTCTAGCCGACCGGCGGGGGTGATCACCAATTCGGCCAAGTTTGCTGTGATTGCGCCCACGTGCGGCGAGGTCCGCGCCTGCCCTACTCACCCGCGTGCTCAGCGGTCGGCGGACCGAATCGCAGCCGGGCGGAGGTCGATCGGGCGAAAGTTTGCGCACACCGGGTGAAGGCCCGCCGGCGGCCGGTGGCCGATACTGGACGGGTACCGGTCCGGCACTCGAGGAGCCCATGAACGAGCGCGACGAATTCCTGCGGGACCGTCTGCAACCCGACCAGCCCGGTGCGCCCGCAGGACACCCACCCGCTCCCCCGCCC
>NZ_LQPV01000056.1:0-39342 GCF_002101935.1 Mycobacterium sp. IEC1808
GGCCTGCAAGCCTTCGGCGGAGGCGGTGGGGCAGGCGGCGGCACCGCTGGCGGCATAGGCGGTTTCGGCGGAGCGGGCGGCGGTGGCGCCGCGAGTCAGGTCGGCGGCGGTATCGACGTCACCGGGGGTACCGGCGCCAACGCCGGCGGCGGCGCCGACGGGGGCAGTGGCGGCAACGCCAGCTACAACGCCCAAATGGGCACCGTCGACGCCGCCGGCGGCGGCGGCGGAGGAGGTGGCCTCGCCTTTACCGGCGGCACCGGTGGCCATGGCGGCGCCGGCGGCGACGTCGCAGGCTTCGGCCACGGGGCCGGCGGCGCCGGCGGCAACCCCGGCAACGGCGGCATCAACGGCGGCGGGGGCATCGGCGGCGGCGGCAACATCGGCGCCGGCGGCACCGGCGGCGGCACCGCCGGCAGCGGCGGCGGCGGTGGCGGCGGCGGCGCCACCGTCGCAGGTTCCGGCCTCGGCAGCGCCACCGGCGGCAACGGCGGTTCGGGCGGCTAGCCGGCTGACGCGGACCCTCGGACTCGTGCCACCGTGGGACGCCTGAAAGTGATACGCGTCCGCGTATCAGCCAAGCGGCGGTTGGAAGGCGAATTTCACTCGCTTCCACCCGCGCTCATGCCATTGCCTCCGCCCAGGCGATATGGCCTTCGAAGCCGAGCGTTTTCGCCATATCGCGGTAGCGATCTCGGAAGTCTCGAAAGGCCGCGCTGTCGCCGTGCGCCTGCGCCAATAGTGCCCGCAGCCGCAGCAGCCAGATGTCGCGCGCCGTTAAGCCGTCGTCGGCCGGGGCCGTCGCCAGCCGCTCGATCGCGGCCGCGGCCTCGGACACGTCACCGTCGGCCCCACGTTCCAGCAACGCGTTCACCAGAACACCCGTAGCGGTCATCCCCCACCCCAGCAGCCGTCCTTCCCGGAACAATTCGTCGGCGGCGGCGCGCATGAGCTGTATCGCTTCACCGCGATCCCCGGACCGAAACCTCTCACGCGCCAAGTACACGTTGACCGTCGGCAGGTCGCAGAGGTGGAGTTGCCAGCGTTCATACATTTCGCGGACCTCTGCCAGCAGCTGCTGTCCCCGGTCGCGATCGGCTGCCGGTTGGCGGTGCACCAGCGCGAGACCCAGGGTCATTCGGGCGGAAGCCAATGCGAAATCGTCGCCGGATCGTTCGGCGATCCGCAATGCATCTTCGCTTTCGCGCACCGCGCGGTCGTCGGCAACGAGCACCCCGCCGGGTATTCCCCCGGAGTAGATGTAACTCACGACCGTCGTATAGGAAATCGGGTCGGCGCTTCGGGCCATGGCGAGGGCCCGCTCCACGTCGTCACGCCAGCCGGGGCGGCCCAGGGAATAGCGGGCATCAGCCCGCTGCGCGAGGGCAACCGCTAACGGGGATCCGACGATCAAGCTGCCTTTCGACGGGTCATCGTCGGCCAGGTCAATGACCCTTTGCGACCACCGCAACACGTCCCAGTACTCGGCGCTTTCGGTCTTGGCAAAGATGGGCATGCACGACAGACCCACCGTCAACTCCTGGTCTCCGATCGACTCGATGAGGACCATGGCTTCAGACGCCATCTCCGATGCCTCTGCAACGCGGTCCTTGAATGCGCGCTCGGCCACCAGTCCCACCATGGCAATCGCCTGCGAGGCCTTGTCCCCTGCGGCTGTGCACAGCTCCCGCAGTTCGTTGAAACGGTCGTCGGCAACCCTTTCGTGAACCCGCCAGGCGGTCGCGCACAACATGGTCCGCGGGGCGATGCGCATGCCCAGCCGGTTGGGATCATCGTCGGGCAATGCATCGGCGATCGTTCGGGCGCGCTCCCAACTCAACCGCGCCGCGGCGATGTCACGGGTGGTCGCCCACGCCGCGGCGCGCAGGTGCCAGCCGTAAGCGGCCTGCAAGTCACCGCCCGCCACCAGGTGCTCGGCGATCACCGCGGCGTTGTCATCCGCCGCCGACGGGTCGCGTGACTCGATGGCCGCTGCGACGCGCCGGTGCAGCTCGGCGCGATCGGACTTGAGCTGCGACGCATAGGCCACCGTCCAAATCATCGGGTGGTGAAACACATATTCCCGTCGTCGAATGAACCTCACCTGATCAACCAGCTCGGCACCCACGAGATCCTCTAGGAGCGGATGGATGCCCAGCATTTCCAGCAAGTCGAGGCCGAACCTCGAGCCGATGACCGCCGCTGCGCTCAGCGTGCGCTTGGCTTTCGGGTCGAGGCGGTCGATGCGCGCGGCGATCGTCGCCTGCAGCGTGGCGGGCACGGTCACCTCGCCGACGTCTGCCGCCGACACGTACGCGCCGCGTTCGCCGCGTAGCGCGCCACGCTCGGCCAGCTCGCGCACGATCTCCTCGGCGAAGAATGGATTACCGGCTGCGGTTTCGGCGATCTTCTCGCGCAGCGCATCAACAGAAGGGTCCGAGCCCAGCCGCTCCGCGACCAGGGCCGTGGTTTCTGAATCACTCAGCGGCGCAAGGGCGATCGTCTGAGCCCCGGAGGTCCGGCCAAGCGCGCCCCGATATTCGGGACGGTAGGTAACCAGCACCAGCGACGACGTCTGTGGGACAACCGTGAGGAACTCGGCCAGCATGGATTCGCTGACTTCGTCGATCCAGTGCACGTCCTCGACTACATAGACCGCCGGGGCTTCGCGGGCCAGCGATACCGACTTGATCAGCGCAGCCAACCGCCGCCGCCGCGCGTCCGGATCGATCTTCGGCGCTTCCATGCCCGGATCGGCGATGCCGAGCAGGTCCTCGAAGAGCACCAGGTCCTCGGGGTCGGCTCCGAGCGCCCGCGTCCGGACCTGCGTACGGGCCGCCGCGCCGTCCAGGTCATCCACGCCGCTGGCCGCCCGCAGCAGCCGCGCAACGACGCGAAAAGGGATGTCGCTGGTGTGTGATTCGCAGTAGGCGGTGAACACGTCGACACCCCGGTCGGCGGCCATCGCTGCAACCTCGCGGACCATGCGGCTCTTGCCAATGCCCGCCGAACCGACCAGGCCGACCACCGCGCCGTGGCCGTCGATGGCACGCTCCAGCAGGCCCTCGATGGCGGCTATTTCCCAGCGCCGACCGACCAGAGCCGAGTCGGCACGCCCGCGCTGGGGTTCGCCTACGCCCAGCAGGCGATAGGCGGCCACCGGTTCGTCGTCACCCTTGATCCGAACCATCTCCGGTTCGCCAAGGGCGGCTGCGCCGGCTACCAACCGCGCGGTCGACGGGCTGAGCATTACCCCGCCGGGCGGAGCGACCGACTCCATCCGCTGCGCGATCCCCACCTGCTCGCCAATTGTGGTGTAGCCCAAGGTAACCGAGCCGACTTCGCCGGCGATCACCTGACCCGAATTGAGCCCGATGCGCAATGCTAGGTCGACACCGTCCCGGTGGCGGACCTCGGCTACCAACCCCGCGAGTTCGTCGTGGATTGCCAATGACGCAAGACATGCCCTTAACGCATGGTCCTCCAACGCTATTGGCGCGCCGAACACGGCCATGATGCCGTCGCCGGTGAACTTGTCCACCGTTCCGTCGTACCGCTGCACCACGTTTGCCGACCGGTTGATCAATTCCGCCATGATCTCGCGCAACCGCTCCGCCCCGACGGCAGAGGCGATGTCCATCGATCTGACCACGTCGGCGAACAGCACCGTCACCTGCTTGTACTCCGCCGGCGCGGCGGCCTCGCCAACCGGTGCGCCACATCCGTGGCAAAACCGCGCATTCGGCAGGGGTTCGGTGCCGCATGCGCGGCAGGCCAGCACGGCCGTCATACGACCTCCGCCAATCCGCCCCCGAGTTTCATGGCCCTCCCAGGATAAGGCGGACTATGCGGCTGACGACCCCGCGACTTCAAACTCGCCAGTTTTCCCTTGCGGTCCGCATCGCGGCTCGGCTCGCCCGGCATCTTCGGGTTGCCTAACCAGAACCGCACAGCTTTGTGATCATGATCTCTCGTGAATGCCGGTTGGGCGGAGATCAATTCGAAAGCATAAACCGTTCATTTCGACGAAGGTCGCGAAAAGATCGGAGCCTTGAAATGAACGTCCACGCCACGCCCGACCGGATCGACTACCACCTGACCCGCGCGTTCGTCGCCATAGAGCTACAAAGCCAAGACCGGATCGACCAAGCCGTAGACCGGCTGGCTATCAGCCTGCTCGTACAAGCCTGACCACGAACACGCAAACCGCCGTCATTACCCAGCAATTGCACCTCTGACAGAGCAAGCGCCTGACATGCGGGCGCGCCTCAGTCGGTGGTGTGGACGATCAGCACGTCGGTCTTGGCCCTGCGGGAGACTTCGGATGGGACTGCTCCCAGCAACCGCCCGGCGACCTTGCTGAGCCCGACGTTGCCGACGACCAGTAGGTCGGCATGGACCTCCTCGGCCAGCTTTACCAGCGCGTCGACCGGATTGCCGACGATCGCCTCCTGCAGCACGTTCTTGGCCCCGGCTTTGTACGCCCGATCGCTGGCGTCCCGCAGGATCTCGCGGAAGGGAGTTTCGCGCTGCGTCCGGTAGTCCGCGCCGTGGTCGCTTCCCGGCGGGATGGCGTAGCGGCCCTTTTCCTCGCGGACGGGGGCATGCGCCGTAGCAACGATCAATTTCGCGCCCTGATCCGCAGCGATCGCCGCTGCGCGGTCGACCGCCAGCATCGACGTGTAAGAGCCATCGGTGCCGACCACGACGGTCTGATAGCCGCTCATTTCCCACAGTGTAGGGACCGATGAGGCCGCGCGTAACGGGCCCGCGTGATTTACGGCGACGGCGATCAATCAAGAGGGCGCGGAGAAGCCGCTAGCGGGCCGACTACTCACTTCGGCTTGTTTTTCCTAGTCAGATCGGTATCCCGGCTCGGCTGAACGCGCTTCGGCTCGCCCGGCATCTTCGGGTAGTTCGGCGGATACGGCATGTCGCCCAGCCCGCGCTCCTCGTCGGCGGCCGCCAGCTCGAGCAGGGGCGTGATCGACTGGGCGGCATCGTCCATGGCGGCCCACGGATCGTCCCGGCTCTTCACCAGGTCGGGCACGGTCGCCATGGTGTAGTCGTCGGGATCGGCGCCGGCCAACTCGTCCCACGTCAGCGGCGTAGACACGGTCGCGATCGGCGTGCGCCGCACCGAATACGGCGACGCCATGGTGCGGTCGCGGGCGTTCTGGTTGAAGTCCAGAAAGACCCGCGCACCCCGTTTCTCTTTCCACCACTCCGTGGTCACCGCATCGGGTGCGCGGCGCTCCACCGCGCGGGCCAGCGCGATACCCGCCCGGCGCACCTCGACGAAGTCCCACTCGGGGGCGATGCGCAGGAACACGTGCACCCCGCGGCCGCCGGACGTCTTCGGGTACCCGACGAGACCGAGCTCGTCGAGCAGCGGGCGCAACACGTCGACCGCAACCGCCCGCGCCTCCCCAAATCCGGTGCCCGGCTGAGGATCCAGATCGATCCGCAACTCGTCGGGATGGTCCGTGTCCGGGCAGCGCACCTGCCACGGGTGCAGCGTGACCGTGCCCATCTGCGCCGCCCACACGATGGCCGACGGGTGCGTCACCTTCAGCGCGTCGGCGGTGCGCCCCGACGGGAAGGTCACCCGGCAGGTCTCCAAGTAGTCGGGATGATGCTGCGGCACCCGCTTCTGGTAGATCTCCTCGCCGTCGATGCCGTCCGGGAAGCGCTGCAGATGGGTGGGTCGGTCACGCAGCGCGGTCAGCATCGGACCACCGGCCACCGCCAGGTAGTACTCGACGAGCCGACGCTTGGTGCCCTCAGCGCCCAGGGCGGGGAAATACACCTTGTCGGGGTTGGTCACCCGCACGGCGATGCCGTCGACGTCGAGCTCTTCTGCAGCAGCCATATCCTCAGCTTATGGACCTACCCGTCATGCCGCCGGTGTCGCCGATGCTCGCCAAGCCGGTGCGCTCGATGCCGCCGGACGCGTCGTATGAACCCAAATGGGACGGATTCCGGTCAATCTGCTTCCGTGATGGCGACGAAGTCGAGCTGGGCAGCCGCAACGAGCGGCCGATGACCCGGTATTTCCCTGAGCTGGTCGCGGCGGTGCGCGCCGAGCTGCCGCAGCGCTGCGTGATCGACGGCGAGATCGTCGTGGCGACCGACC
Organism: Mycobacterium sp. IEC1808; assembly: GCF_002101935.1. Classification (NCBI taxonomy): domain Bacteria; kingdom Bacillati; phylum Actinomycetota; class Actinomycetes; order Mycobacteriales; family Mycobacteriaceae; genus Mycobacterium; species Mycobacterium sp. IEC1808. The sequence continues at coordinate 6,137 of NZ_LQPV01000056.1, forward strand.
ACGGCCTGGATTTCGAGGCGCTGCAACAGCGGATCCACCCGGCCGACTCGCGGGTGCGGATGCTCGCCGAGAAGACGCCGGCTTCCTTCATCGCGTTCGACTTGCTCGCCCTGGGCGACGACGACTACACCGGGCGCCCGTTCAGCGAGCGGCGCGCGGCCCTCGTCGACGCCCTGTCCGATGCCGGGCCGTCGATCCACGTCACGCCGGCCACCACCGACATGGAGACCGCGCAACGATGGTTCGAGGAGTTCGAGGGCGCCGGCCTCGACGGGGTCATCGCCAAGCCGCTGGGCATCACATATCAGCCGGACAAGCGCGTCATGTTCAAGGTCAAACACGAACGGACCGCCGACTGCGTGGTCGCCGGATACCGGGTGCACAAGTCCGGCGGCGATGCGATCGGCTCGCTGCTGCTCGGGCTGTACACGGACGACGGCCAACTCGCGTCGGTCGGCGTGATCGGCGCCTTCCCGATGGCCGAACGACGGCGGCTATTCGCCGAATTGCAGCCGCTGGTTACCACTTTCGACGGCCACCCGTGGAACTGGGCCGCGCACGAAGCCGGCGAACGCACCCCGCGCAAAAACGAATTCTCGCGCTGGAACGCGGGCAAGGACCTGTCGTTCGTGCCGCTACGGCCCGAGCGGGTGGTCGAGGTCCGCTACGACCACATGGAGGGCCCGCGGTTCCGCCACACCGCCCAGTTCAGCCGGTGGCGCCCCGACCGCGAACCGCGCTCGTGCACCTACGCCCAACTCGAACAGCCGGTCACCTTCCGCCTCGGCGACATCGTCCCCGGCCTGGGGCCCGACTAGGGGCCCCGTCCGATCACGCGTGCGGGCAGAACATCCCGAGGATCTGCTGGCAGTTGTCCCTGTTGATCAGGCCCGGTGGCGCCGGCGGGGGCGGCGGCGGCGGATTGTCTCCGTCCCAGATGTTCTGGGCGACATTCCCCTGCCCGAAATACACGTAGTAGTACGTGTGGCAGACGTTGTTGTCCCAGACCACCGGGTTGGTGACGTGGTTGCCGGTCGGCGGCAGCGGTTGCCCCGGGCACCAGCGGCACGGCCCCTGCGGGTGATCCTCCGGGCAACCGGGCCACGCGTTCAGCGGCGCGGGACCGGGATGAGCCGACGCGGTTCCCACGGTCAGTCCCAGGCCGGCAACGCCGAGACCGCCGGCCACCACCGCGGTGGTTGCCAGCCGCGCGATTCGCCCTGTCATGGAACGAACGTTGTTCATCATTGTCCTTTCCGATCGAGGCCCGGGTGGGCCGCTGTGCTGAACAAAGTCGACATCGCCGGCGCCGCTACCGGTCCCAATTTCGGCTACGGGCACATGAACGCAATCGGTGGACACCCCCGGGGCGCGATCGCCTCCGGCGGCGGGTTATCCCCGTCCCAAATCGACATGGGCCGGCCCTGGCTGGTCACGTTCCCCATCCCGTAGTTGGTCGAATACCAGGTGTGGCAGACGTTCCAGTCCCAGTCGATCAGGCTGTTGACCACGTAGGGCATGTTCTTGGGATCCCCCGGGCACCAGCGGTGTGGGCCGTCGGCGTGGGCGGCGCCCGCTCCCAGCGCAACTCCGCCCGCCACCGTCGCACCGGAAAGCAGCGCACCGGCAAGGATCGATTTCAGGACGCGCGTGCTATCCATAAGGGTTCCTTTCGCCGCTGTGGGCCGTAACCTATCGCCGCCCACTTGCGAAATTCTTGCGATTGCCGCACCGAATGGAAACCCCCGAATTCGGCTGCGGGACGCCCACTAAGCTGTCGTGATGCTCAATATCGCCGCGCTTTTCGTGGCCGGCACCGCCGCGCTCGATGACACCGGCGCGATCTACGCCACCCGCATCCCCACGACCGGCTTTCAGGTTCCGCAAATCCCTTTGACGGCAAAGGTTCCGGTCGTGCTGGTGGTGCACGCCCGCTGCGGCGGTGACTACGACCCGGAACTACATGTCGTGTGCAAAGATCCCGGCGGGACACCCCGCGGCAGCCTGGAGGGCAAGTGGCATTGGCCGGACGACGGCGATAAGCCGTCCAAGTATCGGTGCTTTACCCAAGACCTCGTCATTTCCGTCGAGTCGGTGGGCGAGTACACAATCGGCGCCTATTACGACCCGCAGGGAAAGATCGAGTTGGCCACACCAATCCCGGTGTCGATTTCCTTGGTCGAGGCAAGTCCGGATGGCGACGACGGGGACGGCGCCGAACCCGAGGCCTGAGCGGCGTTTATCAGGGCCCGGGAGCGGGCACGCGAAAAGAATGTCAGTAACAGCGTTTAAGGACCTGCCGTTGGCCGATCGGGACCGCAAGTGGGACGGGGACGCCGCCGACAAGCGTGTCCGCAAGTGGGCCGGTGCCGAGGACAAGCCGAACCAGAAATATCGGGACGCCCACATCTGGTACGACAGCGACAAGAAGGACAACTTCACCGCATACAAGTTGCTGTTCGCCGACGTGATCGGCGGCGAACTCAAAGCGGTCCCGCGCGGAGTGATGATCGCCGGCGCGATCATGGACGGCGCACGCGGCGGCATCGATTTGCCCAAGGCCGACATCGACCGCGTCAAGAGTCACCTGGCGAAGTACTACAAGAAGATGGACGAGACCGCGCCCTGGGAGCGCGGCTGATCTCACCGGCCGCGACAGTTGCCAGTGAGCAGGTTGTAGCAAGTCGATCATCGCGGGCAGCGTTGCCGCAACAGCACTTTCGTACGGTGATGGCATGCTAGGACAAGAAGCACGTCAATGACTTGGTACTGCTGGGCCACCCAGGCAATCATGGTCATTTGCCTCACGGCACGCCACCTGACACCTCACGGAACGGAAACCAGTCGGTCGGGCTGCGGCGAATCTGCCGCGCCCCACCCACGGCCGCTCGGCATTCACGACTCGGCCTACCGCCAGCGCATCATGTGAAGGTTCGCCGCTGGGGCATTCAGGCTTTTCAGTGTGCAATGACGGTTTACAGCGCGAGCTCAGGGCGGGATTTCGGCGATCTGTCCGCCCAGAATTCACGCACGACGCCCGCGATTCACACTCAACGTCCGAGCGCCGTGGACCACCAGGCGACCAGCTAGACGGAGACCATCAGCCGCGACAAACCGCGCAGGGTGACGTTCGCCTTGTATTGCGGCTCGCCGGCCAGCCGGGCGTCCGGGAAGCGGGCGGTCACGGCCGACAGGGCTGTGCCGGCTTCCAGGCGCGCCAGGGGCGCGCCCAGGCAGTAGTGAATTCCGCGGCCAAAACCCAAGTGCCGCAACGTCCCTCGGTCCGGGTCGAAAGTGTCGGGCCGGTCGAACTCGGCGGGGTCACGTTGGGCCGCGGCCAGCAGGACCATCATGATGTCGCCCGCCGGCACGTCGACGTCGCCGATCGTCATGTCCGCCAGGGCGACTCGCCCGGCCAGTTGCACCGGCGGGTCGTAACGCAGGGTCTCCTCGACGATCGCCGGCGCCCGACCCGGGTCGGCGCCCAGGGCCGACCAGTGCACGCGGTTGCGCAGCATTGCCAGGATCGCGTTGCCGATCAGGTTCACCGTGGTCTCGTGCCCCGCGATCAGCAGCAGGTTACAGGTCGAGACGATCTCCTCCTCGGTCAGCTGATCGCCGGACTCCTCCACCGCGATCAGGCCCGACAGCAGGTCGTCGCCCGGCTCCGACCGGCGCCGCTCGATCAACTCGTGGAGATACCCGCGCAGCCGCCGCACCGCCTGCATCCGCTCGTCCATAACGTCGGGCGGCACGCCGGTGATCGTCGAGAACGGGTCCAGCGCCTGCGCCAGCACCGCCGACGCGCGGCTGAAGTGCGGCTCGTCCTCCAGCGGGACGCCGAGCAGCCGGCAGATCACCGCCACGGGCAGCGGATAGGCGAAATCCTCGACGACGTCGAACTCGCCCTTCTCGGCGATCCGATCGAGCAGCCCGTCCACCAGCGCGGTGATTTCGGGCCGCAGCGCGTTCACCACTTTGGGCGAGAACGCCTTGGCGACCAGCCTGCGCAGCCGGGTGTGATCGGGCGGATCGAGGAATAGAAATCCCGGCGGGAAGAGCCGGGGCTGCACCACGCCCGCCTCGAGCTGGCGCTTCGCCACCGTCGAGTTCGCGTTGCTGCTGCTCGACGCCGGATGCCGCAACACCTCGTCGCAGTCCCGGTAAGCCGAAAAGACGACCAGCGTCGTCTCCGGCAGCACGATCGGTCCGCGCGCGCGAAACTGCGCAAGCAGCCGATACGGGTCGGCGCGATTGGCCGGGTCGAGCAGCTGCAGCAGCAGCCCTTGCGATTCGGCTTGGGCGGCGGTCGTCATGAACACATTCTGCCCGCACCGCGCGGGTCGCTCAGCGGCGCAGAAACTCGACGATGTGGTTGGCCAGTTCCTCGCCGGCGTCCTCCTGCAGAAAGTGACCCGCGCCGCGAATCGTCGGGTGATCGATGCCCTGGGCGCCGCGCATCTCGCGCTGGAAGATCGCGGCCATCGGCCCGGTGATGGGATCGCTGTCGCTGAACGCGACGAGCATGGGCGTCGGGCTCACGGACAGCTTGGCCCACGCCACCTTGTTGGCCGCCGCCGCGGGATCGTCCGGCGAGGTCGGCACCAGGGTGGGCATGGCGCGCGGCCCGGCGCAGAACCGGTCGTCCGGGAACGGCGCGTTGTAGCCCTCGCGCACCTCGCCGCTCAGCTGCGCGCTGCAACCGCCCTGCACGAACCAGCCGATATTGAGATTCGGAGCGATGGCGATGGCCTTGCGGAAGCGCCACCAGTCCTCGGCCATCGGCTGCTCGCCGTTCGGCAGCCCCGTGTTGGCGACGACCAGGCGGGCGAACCGTTCGGGATGCTCGGCCGCCAGCCGCAAGCCGATCAGCCCGCCCCAGTCCTGGCCCACCAGGGTCACATGACGAAGGTCGAGGACGTCGAAAGCGGCGGCCCGCATCCATTCGACGTGGCGCGCGTAGGTGTGGTCCTCGCGACGGGTCGGCTTGTCCGAACGACCGAACCCGACCATGTCGGGGCAGATGACCCGATGCCCCGCGGCGGCCAGGATCGGAATCATCTTGCGGTACAGGAACGACCACGACGGCTCGCCGTGCAGCATGAGAACCGGGTCGCCGCCTGGCGGCCCGTCCTCCACCCAAGCCACCCGCAGCGCCCCGCCGTCACCATCTGCGATCTCGCAATAGCTTGGGGCATAAAGAAAGTCGGGCAGGTCGTCGAACCGCTCGTCGGGTGTGCGCAGTGTTTGCATGTCAGCCCCCCTCGGTTAGGCCGGCCAGTGCCGGATGCGCCATCAATCGATCGAGAAACGGACGCTGGCCCTTGAGCAGCTTCGTGCGCGCCTGCGTCACCGCGAACCAGCCGACCCGGTCGACCTCGGGGAACTCCCGCATCCGGCCCGAGCCCTTCGGCCACTCGATCTGGAAGGTGTTGCTGTGTGCGTCGGTGACGTCGAGGTCGGCCCCGATGGCGAAGGCAGTGACCACCTTGCCGCTGGGTTGTTTCAGCGGGCCGAAGTCCAACCGAGGCCCGGCAGGCACCGACAGCCCCAACTCCTCAGAAAACTCGCGCTGCGCAACCGTCCAGGGATCCTCGCCGTCGGTGTACTCACCCTTGGGTATCGACCAGGCCCCTTCGTCTTTGCGGGCCCAGAACGGACCGCCGGGATGCGCGATCAGGACTTCGACGACGCCGCCACGCGCCCGGTACAAGAGCACGCCCGCACTGAGCGTCGGCATGGAGGGTCAGACCCCGACGGCGCGTTCCAGGTCCTTCAGCGACGACTCCAGGTGCGTGAGGAGGCGCTGCAGGTGTGGAACGCTGCGACGGCATCCGACCAGTCCGAAATCGAGGTTGCCCGCGTTGCTGACCAGGGTGATGTTGAGCGCCTGCCCGTCCAACGCAATAGAAAGCGGATAACTGCCGTCGAGCCGGGCGCCGCCCCAGTACATCCGTTCGCGAGGCCCCGGCACGTTCGAGATGACCAGGTTGAACGGCGGCGACGTTGACGACACCCACCCGGGAACCGCCGCCAGGGCGAGCGGCGCCATGTTCACCGCCGAAAGCGCCAGCGCCTGGGCGCGGGGCAACTCGGAGAACACCCTCTTGTTCTTGTGCATCGACTCGCTGACGGTCTGCAACCGCTCCGCGGGGTCGTCGGTGTCGGTTGCCAGATTGCACAGGATTGCTCCGACGAGGTTGCCGCCGGCGTCTGCCTCGTCCTCCTTGCGCAGGCTCATCGGGACCATCGCGACAAGCGGGGCGTCCGGCAGCGCGTTCTGCTCGAGTAGGTAGTAGCGCAGGGCGCCCGCGCACATCGCCAACACGACGTCGTTCAGAGTCACACCCGATGCGGCCTTGACGGTTCGGATGCGGTCCACCGACCACGACTGCGCGGCGCAGCGCCGCGCGCCGCCGATCTTGACGTTCAGCATGGTGCGCGGGGCGCCGAAGGGCAACGTCACCTGCTGCTCGAACAGCGCCGCGCGGGCCAGCGACACCGTCGAAGGGCCTAGCGCCGCAAGCGATCCCAACGTCCTCACCAGCGAGCCGAGCCGAGATGCGGGGCCGGACGTGCGCTTTCGCCTGGGCAGGCTCCACATCGCCCGAATCTCGTTGTCGTTCGGGTCGACCGACAACGCGCGCTGCATCAGCTTCATCGCCGAAATGCCGTCGATCAGCGCGTGATGCATCTTGCTGTACATGGCGAACCGGCCGTCGTTCAGCCCCTCCACCACGTAAAGCTCCCACAGGGGGCGGTGGCGGTCGAGCAAACCGGTGTGCAGCCGGGACGTAAGCTCCAGCAGTTCGCGAACCCGGCCCGGTGCGGCCAGCGCCGAGCGCCGGACGTGGTAGTCGACGTCGACCTCGTCGTCATAGGTCCACGCCATCGGGGATATCCCGCCCAGAAGCGTCGCGGGGTGCTTGCGGAAGGTGGGCTGGAATTCGTCGTTGGCGATCATGGCGTCGGTGAACTCGCGGACGAATTCTGGGCCTGCGCCCTCCGGCGGTTCGAACAACGACAAGCCGCCCACGTGCATGGGATGCTCACGGGATTCGCCCAGAAGAAATACCCCGTCGGTGGGCGCCATCGGTTCCATGCACCCATTAGACCGCGAACAGCGCAAGACGCAAGGTCTTTAGTCCCCGTCGGGCGGGGATTGCGGCTCTGTCGGGGCGGCCGCCCCTGCGGGACGATGACTGCACTCGAATTCGGCACAGCGACGAGTCGGCGGGTGACGAAATGACTTATCCCGAAATCGCGAAGTGGGACCCCACCTTCACCGAGATGCTGATCAACGCGGTGAATCCGGTCATCAAGCGCTGGTTCCGCCCGGAAGTTCGGGGCCTGGAAAACGTCCCGGCGGCGGGCGGCGCGCTGCTGGTGTCCAACCATTCGGGCGGCGTCCTGACGCCCGATTGGAACGTGCTGGCCCCGGCCCTGTACGGCAGGTTCGGCTACGACCGCCCGCTGTACACCGTGGCCCACTACGGCGTGTTCTTCACACCGTTTCGCGCGGCACTGGGACGGCTCGGCGTCATCCACGCCAGCCGGGAGAACGCCGGCGAAGCGTTGCGTTCGGGTGCGGTGGTGCTGGCCTTCCCGGGCGGCGACTACGACGCGTTCCGTCCGACGCTGCGGCAGAACGTCATCGACTTCGACGGCCGCACCGGATATGTGAGGACCGCCCTGGAAGCCGGCGTGCCGATCGTACCGGCGGTGTCGATCGGCGGGCAGGAGACCCAGCTTTTCCTCACGCGCGGCAATTGGCTGGCGAAAAGCCTGGGGCTCAAGCGTTTTCGGATCGAGATCCTCCCTGTTACCATCGGCTTCCCGTTCGGCATGTCGGTGTTCTTCCCGGCCAACATGCCGTTGCCCACCAAGATCGTCTACCAGGTGCTGGAGCCCATCGACGTCGCCGAGCGGTTCGGCGAGGACCCCGACGTCGACGATGTCGACGCTTACGTCCGCTCGGTCATGCAGGCCGCGCTCGATCGATTGGCACGCGAACGCCGCGTCCCCGTCCTGGGTTAGGCGACCGCCCACGCCGAGGTGGCGATGAGGTCGCCGCGCTCCAGCCCGGCGGCGCGATGCTCGTGCACCTTCGCGTACTCGGGCGTGGTCACCATGTCGATGAACGCTTGCGGCGTCGGGTATTCGACGATGAGAATCGCGTCCCACCAAGGCCGTTCGCCGTCACCGATGACGACCGTTGGCGCCGCACCGGCGTACCGCAGCGTCGCACCCACGCGTTCCAGGTGCGGCACGACCTCCTGCCCGTATTGCAGGTAGGACTCGAGCCCGCCCGCGGTCTTGAACTTCAACAGGTTGACCATCAGCACCGGCGCGTCCGCGGGCCTGGCGGCCAGCGCCGCGAACTGCTCCGGGGTGGGCTCCAGCGAGCTGCTCATGTGAATCTCCTTGCATCATTCGGCTGTATTGGCGACACCTCCCCGTACCATCCCTCATCGACGGGCCGACGTCTTGACATCTCACGACAGCATTTTGACAATCCAAGACACATGTCTGTTGTACGCGGGACCGCGCTCTCGAACTATGCGGGCCTCGTCGCCGAGTTGGGCGGCGACCCCGCGAGCCTGCTGCGCGCGGCGTGCGTCCGCGAGCGAGACGCCGGCAATTACGACGCGTTTATCTCGTACCACGCCGCGATAAAAGCCATCGAGTCCGCGGCCCAGGCCACGAACGCGCCGGACTTCGGGCGACGGTTGGCCGAGCGGCAGGGCATCGAGATTCTTGGTCCGGTCGGCGTGGCGGCCCGCACCGCCGCCACGGTGGCGGACGCCTTGGAGATCTTCGGCACCTACATGGCGGCGTACAGCCCGGTGATCGCGCTGCGGGTCACGCCGCTGGCGGAACCGCAGCGCTCGTTCGTGACGCTGGAATTTCTCCTGGATAACCCGCCACCGCATGCGCAGACCACCGAGCTGTCGCTGGGTGTCTCGATACGCGTCTTCCGGCTCCTCATGGGTGCCGATTACGTCCCGCTGAAGGTGCATCTGCCGCATGACCCGCTCACGCCCAAAGCCGACTATGTGCGGTATTTCGGTTGCACGCCCGAGTTCGCCTCGCGGGCAGCGGGTTTCACGGTGCGTACGGCCGACTTGAGCCGCCCGTTGCACCGCGACGACGTCGCCCATAAGGCCGTCGTCGACTATTTGAGCGGCATCACCCCTCGAAATGCCGGGATTGTGGAATCGGTGCGCATCATCGTTCGGCAGCTGCTGCCCACCGGGACGGCCACCCTCGAGCTGGTCGCCGAGCAGTTCAATCTGCACCCAAAAACGCTGCAGCGCAGGCTCGCCGAGGAGGACACGACGTTCGCGGCACTGGTGGATCAGGTCCGCAGGGACGCCGCCGACCGGTACCTGCGCAACACCGGCATCAGCCTTTCGCACCTGGCGCGCGAGCTGGGCTACGCCGAGCAGAGCGTGCTGACCCGCTCATGCAAGCGCTGGTTCGGGACGGGACCGGCCGCTTACCGCAACCGAAGTGGCGCGCCGGCGAAGCACAGGTTGTCGTCGTCGACCGGGCCTTCGCGCAGCGTCTTGTAGTCGCCGCGGTAGTCCATCGAGGTTCGCCATGGCCCCTCGGCGCCCTGGCGCGGGAACTGCTCGACGGATCGCTTGACGTAGCCGGCGGTGACTTCCAGGAGCGGCTTGGTCGGCATGGCCCCGGGCAGCCGCGGGTAGCAGATGCTGTGGCCGTGCGCGTCCATGTGGGCCAGCAGCCGGCAGAAGTGCTCGCACACCAGCCCTACCTTGAGCGTCCACGACGAGTTGGTGTAGCCGAAGACGTAGGAGAAGTTCGGGACGTCGTCGAGCAGAAACCCTTTGAACGCCACCTTGTCCGACAGGTCGACGGGAACCCCGTCCACCGAGAGGCTGATGCCGCCGAAGGCCAGCAGGTTCAGTCCGGTGGCGGTGACGATGATGTCGGCTTCGAGTTCACGCCCGGAGCGCAACCGGATTCCGCGCTCGGTGAAGGTCTCGATCTGGTCGGTGACCACCGAGGCGCGGCCGTCGCGGATGGCCTTGAACATGTCGGCGTCGGGCACGGCGCACAGCCGCTGGTCCCACGGGTCGTAGGACGGCCGGAAGTGCTCGTCGACCGGGTATCCGGCCGGCAACTGCTTCGCGTTGAGGTGGCGGATCAGCCGGCGGGCGGCGCGCGGGTGCTGCTGGCAGAACCGCCAGACGAGCCGCTGCTTGGCGATGTTCTTGCGCCGGGTGATGGCGTAGGCACGGTCACGGCCGACGAGCTTGGGCAACGTGTTGGCGATGCGGTCCTCCGACGGCACCGGCAGGATGTAGGTCGGCGAGCGCTGCAGCATGGTCACGTGTCCGGCGGTCTCGGCCATGGCGGGAACCAGCGTGACCGCGGTCGCGCCGCTGCCGATAATCACCACCCGCTTGCCGCTGTAGTCCAGGTCCTCGGGCCAGTGCTGCGGGTGGATGATTTGCCCCGCGAACCGCTCCCGTCCCGGGAACTTGGGGGTGAACCCCTCGTCGTAGCGGTAGTAGCCGCTCGCGCAGAAGAACCATCCGCACGTCATGGTGATGCGTTCGTCCGCGCGCTCGATTTCGACCAGCCAGCGCGCGTCCTCGGTGGACCAGGCCGCGCTGATCACCTTGTGACGGAAGCGGATCGACTGGCCGATCCCGTTTTCGGCGACGGTCTCGCGGAGGTAGGCCATGATCGCGTCGGCGCTGGCGATCGCCTTCTCGTTCTCCCACGCCTTGAACTCGTAGCTGAACGTGTGCAGGTCGGAGTCGGAGCGAATTCCGGGGTACCGGAACAGGTCCCACGTCCCGCCGATCTCGTCGCGCGCCTCCAGGATGGCGAACGTCTTGCCGGGCTGCATCGTCCGCAGGTAGCAGGCGGCGCCAATGCCCGAGATGCCGGCGCCGATGATCAACACGTCGACGTGTTCGATGCTGCTGGAGTTCATGGTTGGTCCTGACTCTGCTGTCGTGGGCGGTGGTTTACCGCTGCTCCCACTGTGCGGCAGCGCAGAGTTCAAAGTATTGACAGCAGAGGACAGCTTTTTGACAGTTGGGGACAGGGCGGCCCGTTGCCACAACTGCCACATCGGTTGCCGTGACGGAGGCATTAGCCGTTGTGCCCGCCTCACAGCGACAGAACTCGAACCACGCCGCGCGTTTGTCGCTCGGAGGCGGGCACAAACGCACATCCCCTCCCTGCGGGGCTAATGGGGCGGATGTGAGCAGGGCGCCACGCTACAGCAGATCGGTGATCGTCTTCAGGCCCGCGTCGTAGAGCACACCGGGCAGCATGCCGCCATCGCATTCGATGGTGGTGCCGTTGACGAAGTCCGCGTCCCCGCCGGCCAGGAACACACAGACGCGGCCCACCTCCGCGGGTTCGCCCGCGCGGCGCAACGGCACTGCGGCGAAGTACCTTTCGCCGGTCGGGTCGTCCTTGGGCAACACAAAGGACCGGAAGTTCTCGGTCATGGTCGGGCCCAGGGCGACGCAATTGACCCGGACCTTGGGCCCCCACTCCTCGGCCAGCGAACGGGTGAGATGGTTCAGTCCGCTCTTGGCCGCCCCGTAGGAGACCAGGGTCGGCGATCCGGCGGGGTGCCCCGCGCCGCTGGAGATGTTGATGATGCAGCCGACACCGTCCTGTGTGCACATCTGCCGGTACGCGCGGATCGCGAACCAGAGCGGGCTGACGAGGTTCATCTGCACCGCGAACGCGTGGAACAGCGCGGTGCGCTCGAAGTCGTCGTCGCTGTCCGGTGCGCCCTGAATGCGCGAGACGAGCGAGGGAATGCTTTCGGCGTGCGGCGCCGGCACCGTGCCGCCGGCGTTGTTCACCAGGATGTCGATGCGCCCGTGGGTGGCCACGACGTCGGCGATGAACGAGTCGATTGAGCGGTAATCGCCTTGGTCGCAAACCTTTTGGGATGCGCGGCTCGCCCATTCGGCGTCGATGGCCGGGATGGTGTCCAGGGGCGAGCGGGAGCAGCCGACGACGGTGGCGCCGGCGCGCAGCAATTCGTGCGCGATGCCGACGCCGACGCCGCGGCTGGTGCCGGTGACGATCGCGATCTTGCCGTGGAGTGCGCCCATCGCCAGCCTTCCGTGCGTCATTGACAGTGACTGTCAGCGGGTCATACTGTGCCATTTCAGCCGTTGGCGTGTAAAGCACTCGGGAGGTCACAGGTGAGCATTCGGGTCATCCAATGGGCGACCGGGGGCGTCGGCAAGGCCGCCATCGCATGCGTGCTGAATCATCCGCAGCTCGAACTCGTCGGGTGCTGGGTGCACAGCGCCAACAAGGACGGCGTCGACGTGGGCGAGATCATCGGAGCCCCGCCCCTGGGTGTCACGGCGACCACCAGCGTCGACGACGTGCTGGCCCTCGACGCGGATTGCGTCGTGTACAGCCCGCTTGTCCCCAACGACGACGAGGTGCTGGCGATCCTGCGGTCCGGCAAGAACGTGGTCACCCCCGTCGGCTGGGTATACCCCGACCTGAGCAACCCGCGTCACCAGGCCATCGCCGACGCCGCGCTCGAAAATGGTGTGACGCTGCACGGCTCGGGAATCCACCCCGGCGGCATCACCGAGCGATTCCCGCTGATGTTGTCCTCGCTCTCCTCGGCGGTCACCCACGTGCGCGCCGAGGAGTTCTCCGACATCCGCACCTACAACGCCCCGGACGTCGTGCGCCACATCATGGGATTCGGCGGCACCCCCGAGGAAGCGATGCAGGGACCCATGGCCAGCCTGCTCGAGGCAGGTTTCAAGCAGTCGGTGCGAATGGTGGCCGACCACATGGGATTTCGCATCGAGCCGAACATCAGGACCATCCAGGACGTCGCTGTGGCAACCTCCGACATCGACTACGCCCCGTTCCCGATCACCACGGGAAAGGTGGCCGCGCGCCGGTTCCGCTGGCAGGCCCTCGTCGACGGCGAGCCGGTCATCACCGCCGCGGTCAACTGGCTGATGGGTGAGGAAAACCTGGACCCGGCCTGGAATTTCGGCGGCCGCGGCGAACGCTTCGAGGTCGAGATCACCGGCGACCCCAGCGTCAGCCTCACCTTCAAGGGGCTGCAACCGGAGACGATCGCCGAAGGGCTGGTGAAGAATCCGGGCGTCGTGGCCACCGCCAACCACTGCGTCAACGCGATCCCCGACGTCTGCGCCGCCGAGCCGGGCATCAAGACCTACCTCGACCTGCCGCTGTTCGCCGGGCGCCCCGCACCCGATCTCGCGGAAAAGCCGTGACCGCGCTGAACGACGTGTCGTTCTGTCACCTCGTCGTCGGGGTGACGGACATGGACCGCGCGCTGGCGTTCTACCGCGACACGCTCGGCATGGACGTCGTCTTCGAAGCGCTGATCTTGGGCGAGCCCTTCGACGAAGCACTGCACGCGAAGCGAAAGCAGGAGGGTCGGGTGGTGGGCGGCCTGCTGGGCGGGCTGATGGTCGAGCTGCTCTCGCTCGGCGCCAAACCCGACACCGAGAAGCAGCGGCGCGGCATCACCGGCATTCACAACGTGTCGCTGCGGGTGCCCGATCTCGACGACGCCCATCGCCGCATTGCGGCCGCCGGCTACCCGCCCGACCAAGAGCCGTTCGAAATCGGCGGGGTGCGAATGTTTTTCGTCAAGGATCCCGACGGGACGCCGGTCGAGTTCATCGAGCTGCCCGACGGGGCGCGCAGCACCTACGAGATGCACCGCGGCGTGCCGCTGCAGCTGGGGCCGGCGCGATGAGCTACTGGCACCCCGACTCGATGCGTGGCCACGTCGCGATCGTCACCGGCGCCGCGCAGGGCGTCGGCAAGGGCATCGCCGCGGCGCTGCTGGAACGCGGCGCATCGGTGCTGCTCGTGGACATCCAGGACGAGGTCCTGCACGCGACCACCACCGAACTCAAGCAGATCGGCCGCGCCGAACAGCTGGTCGCCGACCTGCGCGACCCGGCCAGCGCGCCCCGGATCGCGGCGGCCGCCGTCGACGCCTTCGGCACCGTGCACGGCCTGGTGAACAACGCCATCGCCACCAACGAGCCCAAACGATTCGTGGACATCACCACCGAGGACCTGGCGCTGGGGTACGACGTCGGACCCCGCGCCACCTTCCTGCTGATGCAGGCCGTGTACCCGCTGATGGTCGCCGCCGGCGGCGGGTCGATCGTCAACCTCGGCTCGGGCACCGGCACCGGCGGCGAACCCAAGTGGGGTGGCTATGCCGCCGCCAAGGAAGGCATCCGCGGGCTGTCGAAGGTCGCCGCCCTCGAGTGGGGACGCGACAACATCCGCGTCAACGTCATCTGCCCGTTCGCCGAGTCCGACGGCGTCAAAGCGTGGAAGCAGCTCGCGCCCAACGACTATGCCAAAGCCGTCGGGCGGGTGCCGATGAAACGCATCGGCGACGTCCGCACCGACGTGGGCGCGCTGGTGGCGTTCCTGCTCGGCACCGACGCCACGTTCATCACCGGCCAGACGATCCAGGTCGACGGCGGGATCGGCTGCTTCCGTTGAGCCAGTCGTTGCGGGAACGACAGCGCGCCCAGATCCGCGCCGACATCCGTCGCGCGGCGTTCCGGCTGTTCATCGAGCGCGGCTACGACGCCGTGACAACGGAGGAAATCGCCTCGGCCGCAGGCGTTTCACCGCGCACCTTCTTCCGGCACGTGCCGGCCAAGGAGGAACTGCTGCTCGCGCCGCTGCGCCACGGTGGCGCCGCGATCGTCAGCCTGCTCGAGGAGCGCCCAGCCACCGAACCACCCGACGTCGCGCTGGTCAACGCGATCGTCGTCCGCACCCGATCGTTCGACCCGGCCGACTGCGAGGAGTGGCGCGAGGCGCTGCTGGTGGCGCCCGGCCTGCTCGACAAGGTCACGCTGCACACACCCGCGGACAAGGAGCGCGCGACGAAGCTGATCGGCGAGCGGATGGGAACCAACCCCGACACCGACATCCGGCCCGGCCTGCTGGTCCAACTCGGCTTCGCCGCAGGCGATTTCGCGTTCCAGCGGTGGGTGCGCCAGTCCACCAGGAAACCCCGTCCGCTCGACGGCTACGTCACCGACGCCGTCGAGGCCATCAAGAGCCCGCATTGGCGAAGGAAGTCGAAATCGTGAACGACACGTACAAGGTAGCGGTATGGGCCACCGGCGGGGTGGGCAAGTACGCGATCCGAACCATCGCCGACCGGCCGAACCTCGACCTCGTCGGGGTATGGGTGCACTCGGACAGCAAGAACGGCAAGGACGCCGGCGAACTCGCGGGCATCGACCCGCTCGGCATCGCCGCCACCCGGGACGAGTCGGAGATCCTCGGCGGCGACGCCGACTGCGTCGTCTACGCAGCGCCGGCGCCGTCACGGATGAAGGAAGCGATCGGCGACCTGTGCCGAATCCTTTCCGCCGGAAAGAATGTCGTCACCACCGCGATACCGGGACTGGTCTACCCGCGAGGGTCGATGCCCGCCAAGGTGACCGATGCGATCCGCGGCGCGGCCGAAACCGGTGGCAGCTCGCTGTTCTCGAGCGGCATCGAGCCGGGATTCGGCGCAGACCTGTTCCCCATCGCACTGATGTCGATGTCGCACAAGGTGTATTCGGTGCGCGGCATCGAAATCACCAACTATTCCGAGTACCCGGCCGAATACGACATGCGCGAGCTGTTCGGTTTCGGCCAGCCCCTCGATTACCAAGGCGGGTTGATGATGCCCGGCGTGCTGCGCTGGGGCTGGGGCGCCGCCGTCACCATGGTCGCCGACGCGCTGGGCGTGGAGCTCGACGACATCCGCGAGACGTGCGAGTTCTTGCCCACGCCACGCGAAATCCCCACCGCCTTCGGGCTTGTCGAGGCGGGAACGGTCGGCGCCACCCGGGCCCGCTGCATCGGCGTCGTCGACGGCGTCGACGTCATCACCATCGAGCACGTCGACCGCATCGCCGACGACCTGGCCCCCGACTGGCCGAAGGGGCGCACCGGCGGAACCGACGGCATCTGGCGCGTCATCATCGACGGCGAACCGAGCTTTGACGCCGAGTTTGAGGTGGGACATCGGCCCGGTGACAGCCACAACGATCACGGACTGCTGGCCACCGGCATGCGCGCGGTCAACGCCATCCCGTGGGTCTGCGCCGCCGAGCCCGGAATCGTTGACGCGCTGCACCTTCCGCTGACGTCCCCGGTCGGAGCGCTGCACCCGCACCGCGACGGGATCCCCGCCTTCTGAGGTCAGAAGCTGTCGTTTCCCCCACCGGAGTCAAAGCCCCCACCGGAGTCAAAGCCCCCACCGGAGTCAAAGCCCCCACCGGAGTCGAAGCCCCCGCCGGAGTCCCAACCGCCACCCGAATCGAATCCGCCGAAACCGACGTCGCCGCCGCCGGAGTACGAGTCGGCGCCGAAGCCGGTGTCGCCACCACCCGAGTACTGGTAGTTCCCGTCGAAGCCGACGTCGCCCTGCTGGCTGTCGTAGCCGCTGTCGTAGCCGCCGCCCTGGTAACCGTCGTAGCCCGAATTAGCGAAGGCCGAATCCCGCCCGTCCTCGAACCCGCGGTCGTAGCTGCCGCCCCAGTGGTCGTCCAGCAGTGCATCGATCAGCAGCACGTCGGCGATGGCCCAACCCCAGCCGGGACCCCAGAACGCGTACGGGTAGTAGCCGGGGTAGAAGAACATTCCGTTGTGATAGCCGCCGGGGTAGTAGTTCGCGTAGCCCGGCTGCGGGGTGGTGCTGTAGTTGTTGTTGTTGATCGTCACGATCTGCCCGGTGTCCGGGTTCCTCGCCTGCACCGTGGCCTGCTTGCGCTCGCCGGGCGGCACTGAGGTCACGGCGTTCACATTGGGGATTGCCGCCGGGTTCAGCTTGCGATTGGCCTTGTCGACGGTGGACTGGACGGCACGCAGGTGCGCACGCGCCGCGGTGTAATCACCCGCCTGGTACGCCTTGCGGGCGTCGGACAGGCTGGCGTTCGCCTTCAACGACTCGGCGCTGACGTCCACGTCGGCATTGGTCATCACCGCGCTATCGAGGTCGGCGGCCTCGGATTCGGCGGCGATCAACTGTTCCTTGATCCGCTCGCGCGCCTCGGCGTCCTTGCGGCGCTTGCGGTTTCGGCCCACCGCGAACCAGATCGCCAGCACCACGCCGACGAAGATCAACAGCACCCACAGCCAAGTCCAACTGGTGTGCTTCGCGGTGCCGACCGGGGAGGTGGTCACCGGCCCGCCCGACGCGACGTTCACACCGGCCAGCTTGCTGACGAATTCACTGGTCGCGCCGTAGGGATCGTTGCGGTGGGCCCGGGCTGACTGATCCAACAACGAGTTCACGCTGTCCGCGACCTCCCGCGGCACGTTGTAGGCCCGCACGTGGTAGCCCCTGGCGTCGATCACCAGGATGACGCCGCTGAACCCGGGATCGCGCCCCAGGATGACGTTGTGAATGGCATCCGCCGTCGTCACCCCGGTCTGGTCAGGGGCCACCGCGGCAACCCAGAGCCGGGGTGTCGAGCTCCACGCCCATCGAGTGGTCAGGATCTGGTCGTTGACCCTGTCCGGGTTCTGCAGGGGCGGCCTGCCCGCCGGGTCGGCAACCACGTGCGTCTGCGCATTGAACCTGCCCACCACCTGGTCGGTGTAGGCGTCGGCCCACGCCGACGGCGCGAGCAGCATCGCCAACGCCCAGATGAACGGGATCACAAAGATCCGGCCGAATCGTCGAGTCACTTTTCTCCTGACCTCGTCCTGTGCTGATCGAACCACACGGTGACACCTCGCCGCCCGGCGATTCGCGGCGAGCTGAATGGGCACAGTCTTCTCATGAGCGTTGTGGTGATCGGCCAAATCGGACGCGATCTGGTGTTGCGTACGGACGGGCCGCCGTCGGCGAGCGAGGCCACCACCGTCCTGCACCGCGACGAACTACTTGGCGGCAAGGGCGCCAATCAGGCGGTCGGTCTGGCTCAGCTCGGCGCGCCGGTCGCGCTCATCGGCGTGGTGGGCGACGATCCGGCGGGCGCCTCGGTATTAAGACAGGCGCGGCGTGACGGCATCGGCGTCGACGGCGTCGTGCGGCGGGGCACCACGGCGTTGCTGATCGACATCGTCGGCCGGCCGGCGGAACGCATACTGCTGGAAGACGTGCCGGAAAGCTCCCTGGTCCGCGTGGCCGACCTCGACCGGAGCGCCTCCTTATGGGAGGACGCCGACACCGTCTCCATTCAGCTGCAGCAGCCGCCCGACACGGCGCTGGCGGCGGCGCGACGGGCGCGGCAGCGAGGACTGCGGGTGGTCGCGGACGGTGTGCCGGCACGCGATGTCCGCGAAGACCTCCTCGCCATGGTCGACGTGCTGCGTGCCGATTCGACCGAAGCCGCCCTGATCGCCGGCACGGAGGTCACCACCGTGCAGCAAGCGGCGGCGTTGGCCGACGACTTGTTGACGCGCGGCCCCGGGCTGGTGGCGCTCGCCGTCCCGGACGTCGGCGACCTACTGGCATGGCAGGCCGACCGCGAGCTGTTCGAGTTCGCCGACGTGAAGGTGGTCGATCCCACCGGCGCCGGAGACGCCTTCGTGGCCGGGCTCATCGCCGCCCTGCGCGACGGTGCCGGGCCGCGCCAGGCGGGCCGGCGCGCGGCGGCGGCCGCCAGTTCGACGGTGCAGCGCCTCGGCGGACGGCCCGACCTGACCGGGCTCGCTTTGTGAGGGCGGCGGCCTAGCCGCCACCGCCCCCGGCGCCACCTCCAGCGCCGCCGCCCGCTCCGCCACCAGCGCCTCCGCCCGCGCCTCCCCCGGCCGGGGGCACGCTGCCGGAGCCGCCGCCGTAAGAGGGCGCCGACGACGGTGGGGGCGGCGGCGCGGGGCTGGACGAAGTCGGAGGCGCCGCGGGCGCGTTGGTCGCGGATGCGTTGACGGTGCCACCCAAGGCGACTCCGAAGACGACCATCACGACACCACCGAAGAGTGCGACTCCCCTGCTAGCTGCAGATTTCACGGGTTCCCCATCCTTGTGATCTCAGTTCCGACGGAAGGGCCATACCCCTTATTCGGGTGCGCAATCAGCTGAGCGCGGGCAGGACCTTGTCGGTGAGCAGCTGGACCGACTTCCACGCCTCGTCGACGGGCATGCCGCCCACCAGGGGGTGCATGACGAGCGGCCCAAAGTCCTCGGCGTCACGCACCTCGGCGATCAGCTCATCGGGCGTGAGGAACCGGTATCGTCCCGACGCCCTGACCTCGTCCAGGGTCCGCACGCCGGGCAGGTGCATGAGCGAACGTTGCTCGTGTGACCAGCCGCCGTAAGTGACTGCCTCCCAAAGGATGTGATCTCCGAGCTCCGCCCACGCGCGATCGGGGTCCTCGTGCAGGAAGATCATCCCGCGGTTGATCGCGGCGGGCATCACGACGAGCGGCTTGAGGCCGACCTCGGAACAAAGCTCGCGGTAGTAGGCGGCGATGTCGGGCAGGTGGTCAGCGAGGCTGAGCGGGAGCCGAAAACGTGCGGCGCGCCGCGCCGTCGCGCGCGAACCCCCGCCGACGAACAACGGCGGGTGCGGCCGGGTCCAGGTGCCGGTGCAGACTCCCGCGTCCGCGCCGGCGCCGGACCACACCGACAGCATCCGCTCGACCAGGCCGTCCATCAGCTCGCCGCGGCGGCCGAAATCGATTCCGAGCGAATCGTATTCGAGCGTGCGATAGCCCAGGCCCACCGTCGTCAGCAGCCGGCCGCGGCTCATGTTGTCGACGAGCGCGATGTCTTCGGCGAGCCGGACCGGATTCCACAGCGGCCCCAGCGCGCAGTCGACGCTGGCGATCAGCGTCGTGGTTCGGGCCAGGAACATCGACGCGGCCATGATCGGGTTGCAGCTCCACCCGTGCCCGGTCGTGTGGTGCTCGTCGACACTGATCGAGGTGATGCCGTGCGACTCGCCCCACTGCGCCAGCTCTAGCGCGGCGCGGAGCAGTGCGCTCTGGGTACGCGGATCACCCTGCGGCGACGCGAAATTGAAGCGCAGCACGCTCAGCAGCACGTCATGCCTCCTCCTGCCCCGCCATCGACTGCAGGAAGGCGGGGAAATCGGGGAAAAGCGCGCGGTCGACGATCTCGATGCGGGTGCCCGAGGCGTCCTTGAAGTAGGCGAACAGCGAAAGTTCGGAGCCGGGCGTGTCGGCGGTCATCTCGAGAGTGAAGCCGTTGGCCTGCAACGCCCGCGCGCTCTCGGCCAAATCATCGCTGAAGTAGCCGAGGTGATGGACGGCGTTACCCGGCGCCGCCGTCCACGGGCTGCCGGGAACCTCCTGCACCAGTTCGACGTGGGGGCTCTGCAGGGAGTAGACGATCGTCGACGTCAATTCGCGGACGCCGGAGGCGGTGCGAAAAGGCAGCGTATAGCTCATCGGGTTGATCCACCGGTAGCCGGCCAGCGCGCTCAGCCTGGCCATCGCCGCGCCGAGGTCGGGCACCACGACGCCGGTGTGGTAGAAGTCCTGCGGGTGCAAAGCGAATGTCATTGTGAATTCCTTGCTTTCAGACACAGTCCGACGCGCCGTCGACGACGAAGAGCGCGCCGCTCGTGTAGCTGCTTTGCTCCGTGCACAGGAAGGCCACCGTCGGCGCGATTTCCCCGACCGATCCGAAGCGGCGCAACGGGATGTGGGCCAGCTCGGATTCGACCAGCTCGGCCGCGCCGTGCATGGGCGCGGTCATCGGGGTGTCGATCGTGCCCGGCGCCACCGCGTTCACCCGGATTCCCTTGCGCGCCCACTTCACCGCGAGGTTGCGCGTGATGCAGACGACGCCGGCCTTCGCGGCGCCGTAGCCGGGGACCAGTGGGACGGCGCGCAGCGCCGACATCGACGCGACGTTGACCACGCTGGCTCCGCCTGCCGCGGTCGACGACTTCAGCGCCGGATACAACGCGACGGTGAGACGGTAGGGACCGATCAGATTGAGCGCGACCGACGCGTCGAAACCGTCGGGTTTCGACTCGTCAAGTCCGCCGGGGAAATTCGCGCCGGCGTTGTTCACCAGGACGTCGAGGCCCGCGAACGCCTGCGCCAACGCGTCCACCGATTCGGGGTCGGTGATGCGCAACTGTCGATAGGCCATGCCCGACAGGTCGGTGTCGTAGTCCGCGGCCGCGGGTTTGGTTCCGGTGATGGTGACGTCGGCTCCGGCGTCCCGGAACAGCGTTGCGGTGGCATGGCCGATCCCGCTGGTGCCGCCGGTGACCAAGACGGTCGTCCCGGTGAAGTCGAAGCTGACTCGCGCCGTCATGCGTTCCTCGCTAGTTGGTTTCTGAGCCAAGCACTTTCCCAGAAGTTCGTGCTGTCGGCCAGCAGCGTCTCATGCGCACCGTTCAACACGTCGCGGGCCCCGGGGTGGTCGCGGGGAACCAGCTCGGCCAGGTGGATGGCGTGCAGTGGCCGCCCCGCCTCGAGGTGCGCCCGCGCCCTGTCCACCAGCGCGTCGGCGCCGGCCAGCTCGACCACGTCGGCGGCGACAGCCTCGAAACCGACCGGATACAGTTCGGTGGTCGATCGGTGGTGGAACCAACCCGAGTAGTTCTCCCACACGGCGCGCACATCCCAGTCGACCTTCCCGTAGCCTTGGCCCACTTCGTATTCCGGGGGCAGGGTGATCTCGCGCATCAGGGTGCGGACGTCCTTGCCCGCGTTCATCCCGGCGACGGTCTGGTCGTGGACATACCGGATCGCGTCGCGCAGGCGGGTCAATTCGGCGTTGATGCGCTCCCGCCCCACGATCGGTTCGAAATGACCGGTCACCAGGAGTTCGGGTTCGAGATCGCGGACCCGCTCGACCGACGCGATGGCGGTCAGGGCGTCGCGGTACCGGTCGCCGCGCATGGTGACGAGGTTGGGGATGTGGCCGAATATCGGACCGAAGGTGTTTCCGCACAGGCAGATCCGCTCGTCCGGCAGCCACACCACCAGCGAGTCCGTGGTCTCGCCGCCGGGCACGGCTATCAACTCCATGCGCCGGCCGCCGAGCTCCAGGGTCAGGGTGTCCTCGAAGTCGAGATCGACGGTGGGAACACTCTGGGCGGGCAGCCGCTTCGTGCCGAGCCGACGCTGGATGTCCTGGATTCCCGACGCCAGCGTGTCCTTGAAGGCGAACGCGCTGCGGGCGGCGCGGTACGGGATCAGCCTTTCGTTGTCGTCGCGCCACGCCGTCCAGTTCGCTTGCGCGACAACGGTTGTGTCGGGGTCGCGCACGCTGTCCAGGCCGCCGACGTGGTCGACGTGGCCCTGGGTGAAGATGATGTAGCGCACCGGCGAGGGGTCGACGGCGTCGAAGTTGGCGCGGTGGACCGGCCCCTCGAAGCCCATGCCGGTGTTGACGATGACCCGGCCCTCGCCGGTGGTCAGCAGGTAGGCGTTCGACAGCCCCGGCGAGCACCACAGTCCCGGGGCTATCTGCTCGGCCTTTTCGGCGGCAGCCGGGCGCAGGCCGTCGGCGCCGGGCCTTTCGCGATAGATCGGCTCGAACATCGCTGTTGACTCCTTCATTCGGGCCGGACGTCGAATCGGGTGAAATAGAACTCGAAGCGCCCGCGCAGTTCGTCGGGCGAGATGCCGAAGTGCCGTTGCAGCGCGTAGCGGACGCGACCGTGCTTGCCCCGCGGATTGCGGTCCAGGTAGTTCTGGAAACGGCCGCGCACCTTGGGCGTCAGCTCGACTCCCCCGCGCTGGTAAAGCTGCTCCAGCAGCACCATTTCGTTGCCGTTGAGGTGGTGGAAGCCGATGTCGATACTGCGTTCGGCCGGAACGAGGTCGCGGTCGCGCACGCACGCGCCGAGCAGGCGCTGCACGCGGTCGCTCCAGTAGTCCAGCAGCCATTCGGGGTCGATGGTGGTCCGGCGCAGCCGATCCGAATAGGCCATCATCGTGATGGCCGACTGGACCACGGCGACGGGATCGCGGTGGGTGAAAGCCACGGTCGCGTCGGGGAAGGTCGCCATCAAGGGGCCGAGCTGCTCGCAGTGCTGCGGGCTCTTCAGCACCCAGGTCCGCGGACCACGCAGGAAGGTCAGCGCCTGCAGGACCTTCTTCAGGTACGCGTAGTGCCGGGTCTGATCCAGCCCCAGGTAATAGTCGCGCCAATCCGGCACGCGCGCATGCCATTCCAGGACGTAGGCGGCCAGGTCGAGGTCGAGGAGTTCAACCTCCTCCTCGATCGCCTCGGGAAAGCGATCGTGCATGGCGGCCACCACCGGGGCGCTGGCCATGAGCGCGTCGTGCTCGGCCTTGGCCCGCGCGTACCGGGGATCGACGCCGGAAATATCGGGGCCTTCGCCGCGCGCGGGTATGGGTTCCTGACTCTCCCAGTAGGGCAGCGCGCGCCGGCGCGGGTCGGCCGCGATGAGGTTGACCAGGTGCGTGGTTCCGGATCGCGGCATCCCGACCACGATGAAGGGCTTCTCGACGGGGATCGATTCGATTTCCGGATACCGCTTGATGAGTTCGGTCAGCGACAGCCGGTTGCGCAGCAGGCGAACCACGCGTTGCCGCAGCGACGATCGGGTGAGCTGGGTCAGGCCTTCGTCCGCTTCGATGGCCGCGACGTGCACGGCCAGCCGGTCTTTGAACCCGTCGATGTCGTCCAGGTCGTCGGCCCCGGCTTGCCGGACCGCTTCGGCGAGCATCCGCTCGGCATCGAAGTCGACGCGCCTTGCCTCGGTGAATTCGAGGATCTGACGCTGGACGTCGGTCAGCCGGGGCGCCGTCAGGTCATCGAAGTCGATGTCGTCCACGTCGCCGACCGCAGAAGCCACGC
Source organism: Mycobacterium sp. IEC1808 (assembly GCF_002101935.1). NCBI lineage: Bacteria > Bacillati > Actinomycetota > Actinomycetes > Mycobacteriales > Mycobacteriaceae > Mycobacterium > Mycobacterium sp. IEC1808. The sequence continues at coordinate 29,952 of NZ_LQPV01000056.1, forward strand.
GAGCTCTACAGGTTGGCCAGGTCGTCGGGAACGTCCACCTTGTGTTCCTGCAGCGCCTCCAGCGGCACCACCTCGAGCGTGCGCTCGTGGGTGGACGCCAACACCACCGGCGCGGCGCACCCGTCGTTGTGGGCCCGAAGCCAGTTCAGGGCGGTGACGCACCAGCGGTCGCCGGGCAACAGGCCGGGAAACCGGTGCTCGGGAACCGGCGTCAGCAAGTCGTTGCCGATAGAACGCTGGTGTTCCAGGAATTCGGCCGTCATCACCGCGCAGATCGTGTGACGACCGAGGTCTTCCTGGCCGGTCGAGCAACAGCCGTCGCGGTAGAAACCGGTAAGCGGGTCGGTACCGCACGGTTCCAGCGGACCGCCGAGCACGTTGCGATCGGGCACCGGTTTAGTATCGCGCCCCGGGGTGCGAAATTTATAGTCAGTTTGCCCATCCGCGCCCGGCGATTTTTTGCCGCCGCCGGCATTCGGCGCCCGAGCGGCCGGGCTGCGCGGTAGGTTCTGCCTGTGAAACTTTCCGGGGCTTTCCTGGCGGAAGCGGCCGCGACCGTCGACAACAAGCTCAACGTGCAGGGCGGCGTGCTGTCGAAGTTTACGGTCGGGCCCGACCGGTATGCCCGGTTTGTCCTCGTGGTGCTGACGCAGTCCGGAACCGAGGATTCCGACCGACGGGTCGACGTGGAACTCAAGCCCCCGACGCTCGACGCGCCGCAATACAAATGGTTCGACGCGCCGGAGGCCGCCCTCGGGGAATTTCCGGGGTTCGCCTTCTTCGAGATCGAGGCCCGGCTACCGGTTGACGGCCGCTGGACGATCGAGATCAGTTGCGGCGATTCGTCGGTCTCGCTGCCGCTCGTGGTGGACGGGTGGACTTCTCCGTCCCTTGACATTTGAGCAAGCCCATTTTCGCTTGACGCGCAATGGCCTTGCACACCAGGGAAATCCGTCCTCTCGGGGCGGCCGGCCCGCCGTGACCCGCGACCGGGCGCGCGAATGCCCATAGGTCACAACAAGATAACAATTTCCGCGGCGCCGAGAACCCGGCGCGACGCGCTGGCCAAATGCCGGGCCCGGAGCCGCGGGAAATTTATCGTCATTTGGTGCATCGTCGTACAGCCTTGAAGCTTCCATTGCTGCTGGCGGCGGGCACGGCCCTGGCTCACGTACCTCGCGCCTCCGCGGACCCGGCGCCGCGCTCCTCCGGGGAGATCACCCGATGGTCGCCCGACCGCGCCAACCGCTGGTATCAAGCGCAAGGATGGCTCGTCGGCGCCAACTACATCACGTCGAACGCCATCAATCAGCTCGAGATGTTCCAGCCCGCCACCTACGACCTGCGGCGCATCAACACCGAGCTGAGCTGGGCCCGGGCTTACGGTTTCAACAGCGTGCGGGTTTTCCTGCACGACCAGCTGTGGGCCCAGGACGCGAGGGGTTTTCACAACCGCCTCGCGCAGTTCGTCAGCGTCGCGGCGAGCCACGGCATCCGGCCGCTGTTCGTGTTCTTCGACTCCTGCTGGGACCCGTTCCCCAAACTCGGCCCGCAGCGCGCGCCGCGGCCCGGCGTGCACAACTCGGGGTGGGTGCAGAGCCCCGGCGCGGAACGCCTCGGTGACCCCGGCTACACCCAGGTCCTGCACGACTACGTGACCAGCGTGTTGACCCAATTCCGCAGCGACAACCGGATTTTGGGTTGGGACCTGTGGAACGAGCCGGACAATCCCGCGCGGGTGTACGCCAAGGTCGAGCGGAAGGACAAGCTGGAGCGGGTCGCGGAGCTGCTCCCCCAGGTGTTCCGTTGGGCCCGTTCGGTCGATCCCAGTCAACCGCTGACGAGCGGCGTGTGGCGCGGCGCCGACCAGGGCGAGCATGGGGGCGCCAACGCCATCAGCGACATCCAGCTGAGCAACGCCGACGTGATCACGTTCCATTCGTATGCCGAGCCCGCGGGCTTCGAGTCGCGGGTCGCCGAGCTCGCGCCGCACGGGCGCCCGATCATCTGCACGGAGTACATGGCCCGCCCCCAGGGCAGCACCATCGAGTCGATCCTGCCGATCGCGAAGCGCCGGAACATCGGCGCGTTCAACTGGGGGCTGGTCGCCGGGAAGACCCAGACGTACTTCCCGTGGGACTCGTGGGACCACCCCTACGCGGCCCCGCCGAAGGTGTGGTTTCACGACCTGCTGCAACCGGACGGCCGGCCCTATCGCGACAGCGAGTTCCAGACGGCACGCAGCCTGGGCGGCGGCGGGCCCACGTGAGACGCTCCGAACCGCGCTGAGCGGCTCATGGGGTGTTTGTCGGGGGAAGCAGTTCGGCAACCAGTGCGCGGACGTGCTTGGCGATGTCATCGCGGATGGCGCGAACGATGTCGGGGGGCTGGCCTTCCGGGTCCGCCAGTTCCCAGTCACGGTAGGTGACTCCGGGTAAGTGAGGGCTGATGTCGCCGCAGCCCATAGTGATCACGATGTCGCCGGCCCGCACGGCGCCGGGGGTGAGGAGTTTGGGGGCCGCGGCGGTGATATCGATGCCGATTTCAGCCATCGCCGCGACGGCGGCGGGGCTGATCACCGAGGCGGGTTCGGTTCCGGCGGAGCGCACTTCGATGCGGTCTCCGGCGAGGTGCGCGAGCAGCGCGGCGGCCATTTGAGAGCGGCCGGTGTTGTGCACGCAGACGAACAAGACGCTGGGTTTTTCCGTCATCGGCGGGGCTCCGGGAGTGGATTGCGCACCGCGAAGCTATGAAATTTTTCGATCCGAAATTTGCCCATCTTGTGCCCAAACATCGCCCACTAAGCAGCGCCGGGGCGTTAAGCGGGCGCGTTACCTGCGGTTCTTATTCATTCTTTGGCGGTGGCGGAGGGATTTGAACCCTCGGACGGTTTTAGCCGTCACACGCTTTCGAGGCGTGCTCCTTAGGCCGCTCGGACACGCCACCGCCAGGCAGCTTACCGAACGCCCCGCCCCTCACCCCAATCGCTGGTTCTGGCCACCGAGATCGCCGCCGTGGTTGTGCTCGCGCCAAGATCACAGCCCTCACGGCAATCTCGACGCCGCAGGAACTCACCCCAATCGCTGGCGGGCGAAGAAGGCCTCCAGCGGCGCGGCGCACTCCCGCGCGAGCACGCCGCCGCGTACCTCCGGGCGATGGTTGAGCCGACGGTCGCGGACGACGTCCCACAGCGACCCGACGGCTCCCGTCTTGGGCTCCCACGCCCCGAACACCAGCCGCGCGACGCGGGCCAGCACCAGCGCGCCCGCGCACATGGTGCAGGGCTCGACCGTCACCGCAAGCGTGGCGCCCTCCAGCCGCCATCCGTCGCCGAGCACGCCGGCGGCAGCCCGCATCGCCAGGATTTCCGCGTGGGCGGTCGGATCGCCAAGGGCCTCACGGGCATTCACCGCCCGGGCGAGCTCGGTCCCGTCGGCGCCGACGACCACCGCACCGATCGGCACGTCGCGCGGCCCCGCCGTCGCGGCGGCCTCCAGTGCGGAACGGATCAGGCCTTCGTCAGTACTCACCGACCGGGCTTGATGGCGGCGACCCGCTTCGCCCGGCTCCCTCATTGGTGGCGACCCGCTGCGCCCGGCTTCGCCGCGCTTGCGATCGCCACGGCCGCGCTCGAGATCACCGACCCAAGCGGTCGATCACCGCCGACAGCTGGTCGGCAAAGCCCATCTCGCGGGCGATGCGGCCGAGTTGCTCGTCGGCGTACAGGTCCGTCTCGTCGAGGATGACGCCGAGCACCGCCTCGGGCAGCCCGACATCGGACAGCAACCCGAGGTCGCCCTCCTCGAAGGGGTCGGCGTCCTCGAGGTCTTCGGGGTCGATGTCGGCGTCGAGGTTGTCGAGCACCTCGGCGGCAATGTCGTAGTCCAGCGCGGCGGTGGCGTCGGAGAGCAGCAGCCGAGTCCCGGACGGGCCCGGGCGCACGATGACGAAGAACTCGTCGTCGACGTCGAGCAGCCCGAACACCGCGCCCGAGCTGCGCAGCTCACGCAGCTCCGTCTCGGCGGTCTGAAGGCTCGTCAGCGCCTTGGCGCCCATGGGATAACAGCGCCACTTGCCCTCTTCTCGCACGACGGCAACGCCGAAGCCGTCCGGTGCGTCCGCGGACGGGCCTTGCGCTGGAGCGCGCTGTGCTCCCATGGGCGCCTACGCTAGTCGCTGACCAGCCCAACTGACCAGACGGAACACCGCCGCCCGCCGAAAGTGTGCAAACCTAAGACGGTGGCGCACCCTGTATCCAAGACTCCGGTTTGCGTGCTGGGGCTGGGCCTGATCGGCGGCTCGATCATGCGGGCCGCGACCGCGGCCGGCCGCGACGTCTTCGGCTACAACCGATCGGTCGAGGGCGCGCACGCGGCCACCGCCGACGGCTTCGACGCCAGCACCGATCTCAGCCACACCCTGACGCGGGCCGCCGACACCGGTGCGCTGATCGTCGTGGCCGTGCCGATGCCGGCTTTGGCGGGCATGCTCGCCCACATCAGCGAGCTGGCCCCCGATTGCCCGCTGACCGACGTCACCAGCGTCAAGAGCGCGGTGCTGAAAGAGGTGACCGCGGCCGGTCTGCTGGAACGCTTCGTCGGCGGCCACCCCATGACGGGCACCGCGGACTCGGGCTGGGCCGCCGGATACGCCGGGCTGTTCACCCGGGCCCCGTGGGTCATCAGCGTCGACGACCACGTCAACCCCGCGGTCTGGTCGATGGTGATGACGCTGGCGCTGGACTGCGGGGCGCTGGTGGTACCGGCCAAATCGGACGAGCACGACGCCGCGGCGGCCGCCATCTCGCACCTGCCGCACCTGCTCGCCGAGGCGCTGGCGGTCACCGCGGGCGAGGTGCCGCTGGCGTTCGCGCTGGCGGCCGGCTCGTTCCGCGACGGCACCCGGGTCGCCGGCACCGCCCCGGACCTGGTCCGGGCGATGTGCGAGGGCAACTCCGAGCAGCTGCTCCCGGCCGTCGACCACGTCATCGAGTTGCTGGTCCGCGCCCGCGACTCGCTGGCCAGCCACAATTCGCTGGCCGACCTCATCGACGCCGGCCACGCCGCGCGGACGCGTTACGACAGCTTCCCGCGCTCCGACATCTTCACGGTCGTCATCGGCGAGGAGAAGTGGCGCGAGGAGCTGGCCGCCGCGGGCCGGGCGGGCGGGGTGATCAGATCCGCTCTGCCAAGCTTGGGTAATCCACAATGAAGCCGTCCTCGTCGACGCTCACGGTGGTGTCGGCGACGGGAGAGCGCAACTTGATTCCGTCGAGACGGCCCTCGCTGGTGTAGCTGACGGTCGCCGCGGTGACGCTCATGTCGGGCACGTTCACGTAAACCATGGGCAGCGTCACCGTGTCGGCCCGTTCGTGCAGCGCGAGGCGCCGGATCGGCAGCGCGTTGAAGAACGGGCTGAACACCACGTCGACGTCGAGCGCGCCGTTGTATCCGGCGCGCCGCTCGCCCTGGTGGTCGGTGATCAGCCACATGTTTTCCTCGTCGCGGGCGATCGAGAGGACGCGTTCGCGCTCGGCCAACGTCACGGTCAACCCGAGCCGCTTGGTGGCGCCGGTCTCGTCGGTCTGCAGGTCGTAGTAGGCGCCGAACGCCGGATTGGTCGGGGTGGCGGCGGCGACGATGCGCCCGTTAGCCCTCATCCGCTTGTTGGACAACTGGATTCGTACCGATTCCATGCGCGAGATGTCCTGTGCGCGCCAGGTCAACATCGCCTGCCATACGCGCCGCGCGGGGTCGGTGGGGGCCGTGTTCACCCTTCTACCGTAAAACTTGTCCACCGACGGCGACACGTTTGTCGACAAGTGCGGTCGGCGTCACGTGGTCGCGCCGGCGTACCCGCCCGCGTAACCGGCCGGTACCGGGCGCCGACGCCCACACCGCGAGCGCCAACAGGCCGTCGAGGATCAGCGCCAATGCGGCCACCATCAGCGCGCCGACCAGCGCGAGGTGGAACTCGCGCTCCTTGATCCCGTCGATCAGGTATCGGCCCAGGCCGCCGAGGCTGGCGTAGGCGGCGACGGTTGCGGTGGCGACCACCTGCAGCGTCGCGTTGCGCAGGCCGCCCAGGATCAGCGGCAGCGCGTTGGGTATCTCCGCGCGCAGCAGCACCTGGGCCTCCGTCATGCCCATCGCGCGGGCGGCGTCGACGACCGACGGCTCGACGTTGGCGATGCCCGCATAGGCACCGGCCAGCAGCGACGGCACGCCCAGCAACATCAGCGCGACCAGCGGCGGCCCCAAACCGAGCCCGAACAGCAGCACCCCAAGCAGCAGCACGCCCAGCGTCGGCAGGGCGCGCAGGCCGTTGACGGCGCCGACCACCAGGAGCGTGCCGCGCCCGGTGTGCCCGATGATGAGCCCGACCGGGACTGCGATCAACGCCGACGCGCCCACCGCGATGGCGGTGTACTCCAGGTGTTCGAGAATGCGCGAAGCCAGCCCGACGGGGCCGGTCCAGTTGTCGGCGGTCAGGAGGTAGGACAGGGCCTGCTGCACGAAGTTCATCGCGCACCGCCCACGACAGGGGCCACCACCGACCGGCGACGCGGCGTGCGCCCGGCCCGCTCCCACGGCGTCGCCAGCCGGCCCGCCAGGACGATGAGCGCGTCGATGGCGATCGCGAGCACGAACAGCGCGATGATGCCGGCGACGATCTGATCGCTCTTGTCGGTCTGGTAGCCCTCGGTGAACCAGGTGCCCAGGCCGCCGATGCCGATCACCGAACCCACCGAGACCATCGCGATGTTGGTCACCACCACGACGCGCAGCCCGGCGACGAGCACCGGAATGGACAGCGGCAGTTCGACTTTCAGCATCCGCTTGATCGCGGGGTAGCCGATGGCGGTGGCCGCGTCGCTCACCTGGGCGGGCACCGCGTCCAGCGCCTCGAGCACCGCCCGCACCAGCAGCGCGGCGGTGTAGGCCGTCAGCGCCACCATGACGTTGGCCTCGTCGAGGATCCGGGTCCCGATGATCGTCGGCAACACCACGAACAGCGCCAGCGACGGGACGGTGAACACGACGCTGGCGGTGGCGGTCGTCAGCCGCCGAGCGATCGGCGCGCGCTGCACCAGCACACCCAGCGGCACCGCGATGGCCAACCCGATCACGACCGGCACCAGCGACAGCCGCAGATGGACCACGGTCAGGGCCCAGGCGTCGTCGAGGTGGGTGAGCAGGTAGTGCATGCCTAGGCCCTTCGCCGGGCTTCCACCGCAGCAAGCACGTCGGCGGCCAGCACGCCGCCGATCAGCTTGCCCCCGTCGTCGACGGCGACCCCCAGGCCCGACGGCGACGACAGCGCCGCGTCGAGGGCGTGGCTGAGGTTGCCGTCCGGGCGCAACACCGACCCGACGCCGCCCATGCTGTCGGACAACGACGCGCCCGCGCGGTGCTTGCGCAGGCCCTCGGCATCGATCCAGCCCACCGGGATGCCGGCGTCGTCGACCACCACCGCCCAGCCGTCCGGGAGGCCCGCCTCGGGGAGGCTAGCCGCGGCGATCCGGTCGATGTCGTGCAACGGCAACCCGTCCGCGCCCATGAGCTGCAGCCAGCGATACCCGCGGCCCAGACCGATGAACCGGGCGACGAATTCGTTAGCCGGACGCGACAGCAGGTGCGCGGGTTCGTCGTACTGCTGCAGCACGCCGTCCCTGAACACCGCGATCCGTTCGCCGAGTCGCAGCGCCTCGTCGATGTCGTGCGTGACGAACACGGTGGTCTTGTGCAGTTCGCTTTGCAGACGCAGGATTTCGTTCTGCAGTTCGTGGCGCACCACCGGGTCGACGGCGGAGAATGGCTCGTCCATCAACAGGATCGGCGGGTCGGCCGCGAGCGCGCGCGCCACACCGACGCGTTGTTGTTCGCCGCCGGAGAGCTGCGCCGGGTAGCGGGTGGCGATCTTGGCGTCCAACCCGACGCGCTCGAGCACCTCGTAGGCGGCCTTGCGGGCGTCCCGGCGAGACCGGCCCTTGAGCACCGGAACCGTTGCGACGTTGTCGATCACGCGCTGATGGGGCATCAGGCCGGCGTGCTGGATCACGTAGCCGACCCCGAGGCGCAGTCGCACCGGGTTGACGGTCGACACATCCGCCCCGTTGACGGTTATCCGGCCGGAGGTCGGCTCGATCATCCGGTTGATCATCCGCAACGCCGTGGTCTTGCCGCTGCCCGAAGAGCCTACGAATACCGTCAATTCACCGTTGGGGACCACCAGGCTCAGCCGGTCGACGGCCGTTGTCCCGTCGGCGAATACCTTGCTGACGTTGTCGAAGACGATCAACGCGGTTGACCGATCGGGTGATTGAAGTCGTTGTCGCGCACCCAGTTTCGCGCGGCCTGATCGGGATCGATGCCGGAGTTGCCCGACACCGCGGCGTTGAGGTGGGCCAGACCGGAGGTCGTCAGCTTCGCCGACACCGCGTCCAGCACGTCCTTGAGGCGGTCCGACCTCTTCTGCGAATTCACCAGCGGCACAATGTTGCCGGCCAGGAAGTTGTGCTGCGGGTCCTCGAGCGCCACCAGATGATTCTGCAGCATCGCCGGTGAGGTGCTGAAGATGTTGGCGGCCGTCACCTTCCCCTCCACCAACGCGCGCACGGTCACCGCGCCGCCGCCGTCGTTGATCGCGACGAAGTTGCCCGGGGCGATGTTGAGTCCGTACTTCTGTCGCAGGCCCGGCAGCCCGGACGGGCGCGTCTCGAACGCCGAGGGCGCCCCGAAGCGCACATCCGGCGAGTGCGCCGCCAGATCGCCGATCGTTTTGAGGTTCCAGTCGCCGGCCGTGCCGCTGGGGACGGTGACCGTGTCGGTGTCCGAAGCCGGCGACGGCGTCAGGATCGACAGGTCACCGGGGAGCTTCTTATATAGCTCCAGCTCGACGTCGTCGAGCATGGTCGCGGTGGAGTCGGGCGCGAAGTACAACAGCAGGTTCCCGATGTATTCGGGCACCAAGTCGATGGAATGATCCTTCAGCGCAGGAACATACGTCTCACGGCTGCCGATCCCCATCCGCCGCCCGACCTCGAACCCGTTGGCCTGCAACGCTTCCGCGTAGATCTCGGCGACGATCTCCGACTCGGGGAAGTCGCCGGAGCCGACCACGATCGATTTCGGGCTGCGCATCTGCGTGCCCAGCGGATCGGAATTGCTGCACGCCGCGATCAGACCTACCGCCGCCAGCCACGCTGCCGCCCGGACAGTCACGCGGCGCGCGCGCAGCCGCATCCTCATACCGCCGACATTAACGGCAGAACCGCTGCGACGCGGCCGGGCGCGGGCGTCGGTTTGGGTGGATTTGTTTCAATCTGCCCAGGATGGGACAAAGATGAGACTATGAGCGGCCAAACCCCTGACTCCCCTCCCCCGCCTCC